>CAZQLG010000012.1:0-22279 GCA_964594105.1 uncultured Desulfococcus sp.
TATTGATCCAGTTCGATGCCGGTTAACTGAATGGCTGCCGGTATGAGTACGATCGATCCGATGGTTGTGTTGACCATGGTCAGGGATATCAGGATGCCGAATAAGATAATCGGTTGAAAACTGGATGTCAACAGGACGAGGAACCCGCCGGTAAGTGCAAGAGATGTATAGATAATGGCTTTGCCGGCAACATACATGGTTTTTTCGATGGTGCTGGAAATGCTGATATCCTTGCTCTTGTATTGTCGATAGGTGTTCAGGAAGTGGATGGTATCATCCACACCGATGCCGATGGTGATGGAAGCAATGATTGATGTGACCATATCCAGGTCAATGCCGAACCAACCCATAATTCCAAAATTCAAAATAATGGTTACCCCCATATCAATCAGCGCCAGGGGGCCGGCGGTGAATTTTCTAAATAAAATCATGATAACGAAAGCGACAACGACCAATGACAGAAACAGGCCGGTTAATTGGCCGGTTACAATATAATGGGCCAGTTGAACCTCGATTGCCGGATAACCGGTGACAGTGAAGGAATAAGCATCCGGCAGGGTGGCCGCCAGATGTTTTTCTATTTTATTTAGAATATATTTGACCTTTGTTGTGCCGACCCTGGCATCTGTTTTGTGGCCCATTCTGGCAAGAATGTTGCTTTGTTGAAAGTCAGCATCTACAAAAGGTTCAAACGCATCAATACGGCCGTCTGAATCATCGTCATCACCGGAATAGATTTCAAGGTAATCCATGATATCTATCCGGTTGTCGGGGATTTTAAAGTAATCCGGATCATCGTTATTCATAGCCATGTGCATTCGTTTGATGAAATCGGAGAACGCATCGGATCTGCCGATGTTGAGATCCGCATTCTCATCCGCCACCAGCCATTCTCTGACGGTTTCAACCGTGTTCAAAAATTTGGGGTTTTTTACACCGTCAGGTTCATTTGAGTCAATGATGATACTGAATCCCCATCCGCCACCGAACTTATCTCCGGCAATCGTTACATTTTGTTTCACCGGATCATCTGCCTTAAAATAATGCAGAATATCCGTATCCACTTTTAATTGGCACATGCCGACAATGGCGACAGCTAAGATGATTCCGACAACCCCATAAACTTTTTTGGGGTGCGTGACACTAATTTTGGCGGTAAAGACCAAAATCTTGTCCACGAATGTTATTTTTCGGGAGTCGTTTTTTCCTATCAGGGATTTGGGGAATTTGTGCGGAAGGATCGCCAGAGCACAGGGAATCAGCGTGATGGATATAAAAACGGTAAACAGAATTCCCACAGCGGCGAAGACCGCCCACTCCCTTATGGCGGATACATGGCTTGTCACGAGGGTTATGAAGGCGGCAAACGTGGTGAATCCGGCTAAAAAAACAGTGATGGATATATGCGTCATGGCGGTTTTGATCCCCAACCGTTTGTCA
Source organism: uncultured Desulfococcus sp. (assembly GCA_964594105.1). GTDB lineage: Bacteria > Desulfobacterota > Desulfobacteria > Desulfobacterales > Desulfosalsimonadaceae > SURF-3. The sequence continues at coordinate 1,441 of CAZQLG010000012.1, forward strand.
GCCGGTTTAATTAGATTAAAATCCGCATAATATTGATTTAACACATGAATCGCATAAGAGCTACCCACAGATATCAACAGCGGCGGAAGTGTAATGCCGACGGACGTGATTTTATAGCCTAAGTATCCCATCAGGCCAAGGGTCCATATTTCCGCCATTCCTAACGTGGCAAGGGGTAGCAAAACACCGCGTAATGATCTGAAGTTCAGGTAAAAAATGAGGGTGACAACCAAAAGTATCAGTGGAATATTTTTAAATAAATCCTTTCGCATATAGTCATTAAAATTTTTTGCCACATACGGCACACCGGAAATGTATATTTCCAGTTCAGGGTATGCATCGATAATGCCCATGAGGGCGCAGACAATTTCTTCCCGGGGCAGGGCGCCGGCGAATTTGATGAGTACCCCAAAATCGGTTATCTCGCCTGTTTGCGCATCTGTGGCATAGAGTCGATTGCGATAGGCCGGATTTTTTGTCAGGCGGTGCTTGAACGCATCAATTTTTTCTTTTGTTTTGGGAATGATCCGCTTTTCATACGGATCGATTTCAATCAGATCATAGGTTTCCAGAGCGTCGTTTTCACCGCTGATATCTTCGGCCGATAAGGGAGAAAAGATGGTGTCGATGATATTGCTTTTTTTTAACGCCATATCATGAAGAATCATATTTTCTATCGTTTGAATATCTTTTTCATTCAGCGATGTTTTGGTCTGTATGTGTTGAGGGGTTTCTCTTTTCAGAAGTCGTACAAAGGGCGTATCATCATTGAATCGAACTATAATGTCTTCAAATTTGACAGGTAGAAGGCAGGTCGCTGTATAAAATTTTTCCACGCGGTGGTTTTCTTTAATTTCGTTGAAATCCTTGTATTCTTCAATATCAACAAGAAAATTATTTATTGAATCAAGGGCAGCAGGGGTCCACAGGTCTTTGTGGGTGACTGAAATTTGAATAAACCGGTCATTATCGCCATAAATTTTTTTGATTTTGGCGTATTCAATATATTCCGTATCGTGTTTCGGCATAAAGGATTCAATGGAGCTGTCCAGTTCTATTTTTAAAAGCCCCGCCGCCAGATAAATGGTGATTGCGATCAGGCCAAAAATAGGGACGAGTGGGCGTTTTAAGATGAGATTGAGATAGTTATTCATCATAGTGAGATGCTCATATAAGTTTTTTATTGATGATCAAAAAATTAAATATTTTTCTTGTATTTTAATATATCGTATGCTCATATATTTTATGACTGACGTATCAGTCATTCTGGATTTTAAAGTAATTCGATTATATACAGAATAAATAAAAAATCAATGATCCAGATCAAAAAGAAAATGATTTTGATAAAACAGGTAGTAAGTAAAATAAGTGCTGAAAAAGATGGCGTTTTTTTTGCCCGGGTCGTGACTGATACGTCAGTCACGACCCGGGCAACCATCGAAGCCTCCTGTTTTAAATGGATAACAGCGTCTGCGATGATTTTCTCAGCGACGCCATAATTAATTATATTTTTTTGGGAAACTGGTGACTGACACATCAGTCGCAGAGTCTGGATTTAATTTTTTAATACGCATTAATCCTTTTTAAAGAGGTTGGAAATGGATCGATATATCGGGCTTGTCTTAAAACGGCCGGTGATTGTGCTGGTGGCTTTTTTTATCGTAACGGTCATTTTAGGCGCCGGGATGACAAAGCTCCAGTTTGATACGACCATTTCAACACTGCTACCTACATCCGACCCGGAATATAAATATTACGACCGCATCAAGGAAATCTATGGCGGGTGTGATGCATTTGTCATTCTTTCTGTTACGGATGAGAATTTATTTCATTCGGATACCTTTGAAAAAATTAATCATCTGATCATTGATATCGAAGAGTTTGAGAATTTTGATCCGATTCTTGAAAAAACGAGAATGAATCAGCTCAATCAACTTCTCATTTCCAAATCTGTCACCGGAAGTCAACTGATTGCAAAATTTTCTCGGGACACGGGTTTTTCCCGTTTGCTGAAGAGGAAAATTGAAAAGGTCACTGCTCTTGACAGCCCGTTAAGTGCCAGAGAAAAACGCAAAATAATTTTGCTTATTGAAGCGGCCAATGATCTGAAGTCCCGAAAAATGATCAATGAAATTCTGTCGCCGATTACCATGAAGGATATTATCGGTGAAGACGATATGCTGGAAACCATTGAACTGGTGAAAACAGATGATGACGGCAATCGTATCCTGCCGAAATCAGATTCGGAATTTCAAGCATTTATCGAAAATTTGCGCCGCAACCCGGCATTCGAAAAAGGTATTTATGCAACCGATGCGGCCGGTAATATAACGGATCTGGGTGTTATTATCCGGTTTCTTGATATCTCTAACTCGGATCCCATTGCCCGTGAAATTCTTGATATAGTAGAGTTTAATGATGAACTGGATATTGTTCCCCAGGGAGAACCGGTGGTTTTAATCTGGATTAATAATTTTATGCAGCAGGATTTGATACGCCTGGTACCTCTGGTGATGCTGGTGGCAATCATCATCTTTTTTATTAATTTTAAATCCATTCGCGGGGTGGTTTTACCTACTATCACATTGTCCATGGCAACCTTATGGATTCTCGGGCTGATGGGACATTTGGGGATAAAAATCACTACGGTAGGAATTTCAATTCCCATTCTGATGATTGCGGTGGGCAGTTCTTACGCCATTCACATTCTTAATCAGTATTATGCGGATTATAATCTGATCAGTGAAGAAGGTAAAACCAAAGGGCTTTTGCATGCCATGAGCCATATATCGATGACGGTATTGCTGACCGGTTTGACAACATTTGTGGCATTTTTGACCCTTGCCACCCATGAACTTTCAGCGATCCGGGAGTGGGGGATTTTTTCAGCGTTGGGAATTGTTTTTGCGGTGCTGATATCTTCTTCAATTATTCCTGCCGGCCTGAAGCTGATGCCCCATAATAAGGATAACGGGCGTGTTATGGAAAAAACCGGTTTAAACTCCCCGATCATTGACCGACTGATTCGTTGGATGACTGCCGGCGCGCTTTATCATTATAAAAAAGTTTTGGCTGTTGTTCTGGTTTTGATGGTTCTCTCTGTTGCCGGCATGTTTCGGCTTAAGGTAGAAACCGAGCTGCTGTATTATTTTAAAGAGAATAATTTTATTCGAACCAGTGCCAAGCTGATTGAGGAAAAATTCGGCGGCCGCTGGGGGTTTAACGTGCTGATCGATTCCGGTCAGACTGATGGCGTTAAGAATGCCCATTACTTAAAATCCGTATCCGATTTCAGAAACTGGACTGCGTGCGGAGAAAACAGTGATTTATGCATTGGAAGAACCGATGCTTTTCCGGATTTTATCAAAACCATGCACATGGCAATGAATAATGATGATCCTTCATTTTTTAAGGTTCCGGACTCGGATATGGATATCCTGGATTATTTTGAAATTTATTCGGGTGAAGATGAAAATTCCGATGGCCGTGTGGACCGCTTTGAATCTTATATTGATCCTGATTTCAGAACATGTAATGTCATGACCCGGCTGGGGCAGAATGGCGATGGCTTGCTGGGAACAGCCGGTCTGAAGCATATTTTAAAACGAATCTCAGAACATCTTTCAGCAACCCTGCCAGCTGAGTATGCTTTTAAAATTACGGGTTATCCCCTGATGCTGATTAAAAGCGTTGATTACATTGTCAATGGTCAGGTGCAGAGTCTGCTATTAACGTTGCTGGTGGTAGGTTTTGTGGTCCTTTTATTATTGAAAGATATACGGGCTGCTGTCCTTTCGCTAATACCCATGAGTGTTGCCGTAATTATTAATTTCGGCATCATGGGCTGGTTCGGCATCCATTTGGATATTGCCACATCCATTATTGCAGCAATTACCATCGGTATCGGCGTGGATGATACGATTCATTTTTTAAATACCTTCCGGTATTATCGTAAAGAGGGGTTTGATGTGGATACTTCGATTGAAAAGACCCTACAGATCGCCGGCAAAGCGATCATTTTTACATCTCTTGCCCTGATTTTCGGTTTTTCCGTGCTGGAACTGTCAACATTTAAACCACTGATGCTCTTCGGCCTCTTAATGGCCGTTACCATGGTGGCAACAACCATCGGGGCGCTTCTTGTCCTGCCCGCAGCAATCAAGCTGACTAAAATCAGACTGGTCCAGTATAAAGATCAGGATGAGGAATCTGCCTACAGCCGCATCAAAACGCTTATTCCGCTTTTTGCAAAGAAAAGCTAAGGAAACAATTCGGTAAAAAAAACAATGGTATATTAACACAATTTGTTGTATGTTTTATCATTCTCGCTGGAAGAGGGCGCATTATCGGGAGTGTTAATGGGTAGAATTTAAAAAAGCCCCTGTGTTCAGGTGCTATATGGCTATCGACCGTGTTGATTGAGCATGTTAGGTTTTTACCGCGTTGATTGCCTTTTTTCATCTATAAAAATCAGTGGAGAATATTAAAAAAACGCAACAGGTGGTTTTTTATCTTGCGATTTTTTTTGATCATAAAATGACTGACATATCAGTCGTAATTATGATTATGATTTTTTAAAAAGGGTTTTAATGGATCGATATATTCGTTTTGTTTTAAAAAGGCCGGTTTGGGTGCTGGCTGTTTTTTCAATTGTCACGGTCATTCTGGCATCAGGTATGGTTCATCTTCAATTTGATACATCCATCACCGCATTTTTGCCGACATCAGATATCGAGTATGAAAATTACAATAAAGTAAAAGAGATTTATGGCGATTGTGACACGTTTGTCATTTTAGATATTACTGATAAAAATTTATGGCAATATGAGACGTTTAGACGTATCAACGATCTGATCATCGATCTGGAAGAATTTGAAGCGTATGACGCCGCTTTAGAACAAAAAAGAATAGCGCAACTGGATCGGTTACTGGCAGACCAGGCTGTCACCGGTGAAGCGTTATTGAACCATTTTGCCGATGATCCGGCGTATAAACGATTGCTCGCACGCAAGCTTAAACTTATCGGTGGAGACGCCGGCTTGCTAAGCAACCGTGTAAAAAGAAAATTAAAGTCTGCGGTGGTGACGTCAAATGAGTTGAAATCTGTTGAAATGATCGATGATATAATTTCGCCCTTAACCTCAAAAGACATTACCGGTGAAGATGATGCATTGGAAACAATTGAGCTGATTGAGACAGATGCTGATGGGAATCGCCTCCTGCCAAAAACCGATGAAGCATTTCAGACGCTTATTAAAAAATTAAAACGTAATCCCGTTTTTGAGCAAGGGATATATGTCGCAGATGCCAAAGGGAATATTACAGATCTGGGAATCGTGATCCGTTTTAAGGATGGGGCCAATTCCGATCCCATTTCACGAGAAATACTTGAAATCGTTAACAGTCATGATGAATTAAACATCATCTCCCAGGGTCAGCCGCTGATCTACATCTGGATCAATAACTATATGCAGCAGGATTTATCCCGGCTGATACCGCTGGTGATGCTTGTTGTTGTTATTATTTTCTTTATCAATTTTAAGTCTATAAGGGGGGTTATTCTTCCATTTGTGACGTTGTCAATGGCAACCTTATGGATTCTCGGGTTGATGGGGCATCTGGGTGTTAAAATTACGACCGTGGGCACATCCATTCCGGTTTTAATGATCGCGGTGGGAAGTTCGTACGCCATTCATATTCTCAACCAGTATTATGCGGATTATAATCTGATAACAAGAGAAGGAAAAACAGACGGCCTTCAGCATGCCATGGGACATATTTCGATGACTGTTTTGCTGACCGGTTTGACAACATTTGTGGCTTTTATGACACTGGCAACCCATGAGATATCGGCTATCCGTGAATGGGGACTTTTTTCAGCCATTGGTATTATGTTTGCCGTACTAATTTCTTCATCGATTATACCGGCCGCTCTTAAACTGATGTCGCATAGAGCAGGTGGGGCCAGATTCAGTAATGGAAAAGGGGTTAATTCTCCGGTGATTGACCGGATTATCCATCTGATGTCAACCGGAGCCATTCATCATTATAAAAAGGTACTGGCCGTTGTATTGGTTTTAATGGTTGTTTCTTTCATCGGACTAATGAAAATAAAAGTGGATACAGAATTATTACGAAATTTCAAAAAAGATAATTATATCCGTACCAGTGCGAAAACGATCTGTGACAAGTATGGCGGAAGATGGGGATTTAATATCATCATCGATTCAGGCAAGCCGGACGGTGTCAAGTGTACTGGATATCTGAATACGGTTTCTGATTTTCGCGCATGGCTGGTAGCGGAAGAAAATAAAGATTTATGCATTGGCAGGACCGATGCCTTTCCTGATTTTTTAAAAACCATGAATATGGCCATGAATAATGATGATCCGGAAAGTTTTTGTAATCCGGCCTGCAATATGGATATCGCGGATTATCTGGAAATATATTCCGATGATGATGATAATTCCGACGGCCGGATAGACCAGTTTGAACCTTATGTGGATACGGAATTTCAGGCCTGCAATGTACTGGCCAGATTGGGCGAAGATGGGGATACGCTGCTCGGAACACTTGGTATGGAACATATTTTCAAAAAGATTTCCGAGCATCTGGACCAGACACTTCCTCCCGGATATTCTTATAAAATAACCGGTCATCCATCTCTTATGGTCCAGAGTGCCGGATATATTGTAGATGGTCAGATCAATAGCCTGTTGCTAACACTGCTGGTTATCGGCATTATGATTCTTCTTCTGTTAAAAGATTTTAAGGCGGGTTTGCTTTCGCTGATACCTATGAGCGTTGCCGTGATTTTTAATTTTGGTATTATGGGCTGGTTTGGTATTTATCTTGATGTTGCGACATCCACCATTGCTACGATCACCATCGGCATCGGAGTGGATGATACCATTCATTTTTTAAATACATTCAGATATTATCGCAATTTAGGCGAAGATATAAACACAGCCATTCAGCATACTTTAGAAGTTGCCGGAAAAGCGATTTTGTTTACGTCCATGGCACTGATATTCGGGTTTTCAGTAATGGGACTGTCAACGTTTAAGCCGCTGATCCTGTTTGGCGTGTTAATGATTGTTACAATGGTTGCAACCACCATCGGCGCGCTTCTTGTACTGCCTTGTGCGATCAAATTGACCAACGTCAGTTTGGTTAAAACAGCAGCTTGATGGCGTCGTAAAAAGTCCCATCTACTGCGGTGTAGCAATTTTTCAGACAATCAAGATACTACATGTATGATTTCTTGTCTGAAAAACCACTACACCTTGTATATAAAACTTTTAACTTAGCCATCTGGATACTTTTTTACGAGAGCATCACGCTTAACGCAAGGAGAAGTTCTTCGATAACCTGTTAATGTGATAAATTTAAATACGCGGATGTCATGAAAGTTTAATCGCTTTCATCTGCCAGAATTATAAGGAGGGTTTTTGAATGAGAATAAAAATTAGTTTTGCCTGTTTGTTGGTTTTAATGATGAGTTTGCCGCTTTACGCAATGACCGGACGTGAAGTTATGGAGAAAAGTGATGCCTTAACACAACCGGATACCGCAAAAAGCAAGATTTTAATGCTGATCCATAAAGGGGGTAAAATTCTTGAAAAAGAATTTATTCTCCAGATGAAGAAGTTTGAAAATGATGAAGACAAAGCGTTGATTGCATTTACAAGGCCAACTCAAATCAAACTGCTGACCCATTCTCATAAAGGCAAAGATGATGACCAGTGGCTGAGGTTGTCTTCCGGGAAAGTGAAACGGATTGTTTCTTCAGGAAGGGATAAACCTTTTGTGAATTCCCATTTTTATTATGAAGACCTGACATCCATTGATATTGATGACTATACCTATAAACTGATCGGCGAAGAAAAAGCAGTGGATGCGGATTGTTATAAGGTGGAAGGCGTCAAACAGGTCGGTGAAAAAGTCTATGATAAAGTGGCGTTTTATGTTCGCAAGTCAGATTATTTCGTGGTCCGGGTTGATTTCTATAAGAAAGGCAAATTCCTTAAGTTTTTAGAAAACTATCAAATAAAGGAAATTGATGGTATATTGACACCCTATAAATTAAAAATGGAACTGGCAAACGGTAAAGGTAAAACCGAGCTGATTTTAAAAGGTTTAAAATATAATATCGGCATTGATAGTGCGAAATTCCGTAAGGAAGCATTGCGCTAATGATGGCTTCGTAAAAAACTCAATTTCTGCGTTGCGCTACAGCCTTCGTTACTCAACGTAGCAAGCTACGCCTCGCTCCTCAGGCTTTGCACGCCTTGAACTTGAAGCTTTTTTCTTTGCCATCAAAACTGTACTTTTACGAGATTGTTAAAGTAATTCTCCCAAATTTTTTATGGCGGGATCGATTTTGTCCTCTCAATTATTACGGCTAATATTTATAAAAGTGATTGGCAGCCTGCAGGTGTGCGTCTTGATAACTGTGTGGTGTTCGGTGTTCGGAACTGCTTCGCTGCAAATGCCGTCGGATGTGTTTGCTGATGACAACATAGCCGAATCAGCGTCTGCTGAGGAATTTGAAGAAGACAGTATTGAATCCTCGGAGTCTTTTGGAACGTATGATGAAGACACCGGTGAAGATGAATCCTGGGCGCTTGAAGACGACTGGGATGATGAATTTGACGAAGAAGGTGAAAATGCATCATCATCTCCTTTTACCTGGCGGTTTGAAAGCGCATTTAAGAACATTATTCAAACCGACCGGGAAAAGCGTTCAGAGGATGCCTGGAAAAAAAATGAAATCAGTGCGCTTTTTGAGTTTCAATACGGAAATTCAGATGACTATCTGTTTTCATTGACCGGCCTGTATTTTTTCCCTACCTTTATCAATGATACCATCGGGGATGACTATGAATATTCATCTTCAAGCAAAACTTATCGAAATCTTCGCATATCAAGTGCTTCAAGCGAGATAATATTTCGGGAGCTTTATTATAACTGGTCCCGGGAAAAATTCAGGTTGCGGGTCGGTAACCAGATTTTCGGGTGGGGGACGGCTGATTTTATAAATTCCACATCCTATTTTAATCCCAGTGATTTCAGAGAGTTGTTGTTTAAAGATCAGGACCGGGTGGCCCTTGGTGTTCCTTCGGTTTCCAGCCTGTTTTTTTTCGAAGATTTCACCATAGAGACGGTTTTTGTTCCGATCCATACAGCCGCAGCGTTTCCTGAAACCGGTAACTACTGGGCGGTCAAAATGGTAGACGATTCTTATCCGTTGATTTTCGGTGATGCAAATCCCATGGAAGCCAACAGCAAAAACTTCGGGTATGGCGCCCGGGCAGCAAGCACCTGGGAAGGGATGGATTTTTCATTTTCCGGATATCACGGCCCGGACAATGAAGCGGTGATTATTCCAGCGGGTACTGTTTTGATAGAAAACCAGACTGTGTCTGTTTTGGTACAACCCGAGCATTTTATCGTTGATTATATCGGGTTTGATTTTGCCTGGACATATGAAGACTTTGTATTTCAGGTAGAGGCGGCATATTCGCCGAATAAAAGCGGATTTATCAAGCAGGATACAAGCAGACCCCAGGATCTGACATTCCCCTATGATACACGGAAAACCGATTACCTGTCATATTCTCTGGGATTGAATTATTTTATCCCGATGCAGAAGCTGCTTCCCGGACATGCCGGTGAGTCCCTGGTTACCATTGAATGGTTCCAGGCGCAGTACTTTGATGATGATATTGAACGTCCGCAGATAACTGATTTTCTGACCTGTCGTTATCAGGATGCTTTTTTTGATGATCGCGTCAGTATTTCGATGACCGGTATTATCGAAACCCGTAACGGCGGGGTGATTTTATGGCCGCAAATCGGGTATGATTTTCAAAACGGATTTAAGGCAGAATTCGGTTATACAGCGATAGATGGTCATGGGGAAGGTGATTATGAAAAAGACTCCATCTTTTATTACTATAAAGATAATGATTTTATAACGGTGAATTTAAGATATGCGTTCCCATAATTTGTATATTCTAATCATATTTGCCGCAGCTTTGGGCATACTCGGTTGCGGGGATGAATCAAATGATCCGGGTCTTTTTTTGTCCGGTACCTATTCATTATTGGATGACGGTCAAAGTATGGATTCTCCGGTACTGGTCGTGTTGACCAATTCAATAGATGCGGATCTGCTTGAGAACAATCCCAGAGATGTTGTGATTGAATATATGGTGGCGGACAAATCAAACAATTCTTTCCGGATGGACCTTTCAAGTAAAAACATTAGCCCTGAAGATGACGTTTTTCTTATTGCCTTTGCAGATAATAACTATACCGGGGCCGTGCCGTTTCCGGATACCGGCGATTTGATCGGTGTATATGCGGAAACCGGCAGAATCTCGCCGGCGATCCGACTTAAACCCGGTGAAAACGACGGATTTCATATCGATATCAACCGGGAGGTATTTGATTACGAGGCATCCATATCAGGAACGATTCTCGGAAATGACGCAGGAGATGTGACTCTGGTGGCTTATGCGGGCGACATTAATTCATCTGATTTTACCGGGCTGGATTTTGACGAGGTGATTGGGTTTACAACGGCGAATAAAAAAGACTCCTCCCTCGACTATACTCTGAATATCCTGCCTTACGGGAAAAATGTACCCATAGAAAATGTCCAGGTGTTTGTTTTGCTGGATGCAAACGAGAGTGAGACAGTAGACGCTGGTGATCGAATCGGTTTTTATGGAAACGGAGATGACTTTTCAACCCTGCTGACCATTGAAGACGGGGCAGCGTTGACGGATATTGATATTGAATTTTCATTTGATGTTAAAGAACCGTGCGGAGTTGAGATGACTATATCCGGCTCCTTTATCCTGCCCGATGAGTACACACAGGATTCGCCGCCTGTTTATATTGCCATATTTGACGGAAATGACCCGGATGGGGTCTTAGATGATCCCTTTGAATCGGTGTTATATTTTTCCAAAGTGCCGGGGGGAGAATCGGAATTTTCATACGATTTATCAGATACGGGCATTTGCCCGGACGATGAAATCATGGTGGTTGGGTTGTGGGACCGGGATTTTGTCGGCGGGCTACCGAATTTCACCCCTGGTGATTTCATCGGCATCTATGTTGAGGAAGGGAAAATTTCGCCGTCTGTTTCACTTAATGCCGGAGAGAATAATGGATTTCATATCGATATTACCCGGGAGGTGTTTGACTATGAAGCCTCCATATCAGGCACGATTCTCGGTAATGACACGGGCGAAGTCACTCTGGTGGCATATGCCGGTGATCTGGATTCATCGGATTTTACCGGCCTTAATTTTAACGAGGTCATCGGATTTACAACGGTGAATAAAAATGATTCGCCCCTTAACTATACTCTGGATATACTTCCTTATGGCAAAAATGTGCCCATTGACAATGTGCAGGTGTTTGCCTTGCTGGATGCCAACAACAGTGATGCGGTGGATGCGGGTGATCGGATCGGTTTTTATGGCAAGGGAGATGATTTTTCCACCCTGTTGACTATCGCTGACAAGACGGCGTTGACAGAAATTTTTATTGAGTTTAAATTTGACGTGCAAGAACCGTGTGGATTGGATATCTCTCTATCCGGTGATTTTACCGTGCCCAATGAATACACAAAAGATTCGCCGCCAGTATACATTGCCGTATTTGATGGATCCGACCCGGCAGGGGTGCTGGATGATCCGTTCGGGTCGATTCTTTATTTTTCCAAAGTGCCGGTTGGGGAGACGGCGTTTTCATATGATTTATCAGATACGGGCATTTGTCCTGACGATGAAATCATGGTGATCGGTCTGTGGGACCGGGATTTTGTGGGCGGATTCCCGAATTTTACTATCGGTGATTTTATTGGCATTTATATTGAGGAAGGCAAAATATCACCGACGGTTCAGCTTGATGCCGGAGCGAATAGTGGGTTTCATATCGATATCTCCCGGGAAGTGTTTGACTATGAAGCCTCCATATCCGGAACGATTTTGGGAGATGACGCCGGAGAAGTCACCCTGGTGGCATATGCAGGTGAGATTACATCATCGGATTTTTCGAGCCTGGATTTTAACGAGGTCGTTGGGTTTGCGACGGTAAATAAAAAAAAATTCCCTCTCAGCTATACACTGGATATTCTTCCTTACGGCAAAAATGTGCCCATTGAGAATGTGCAGGTGTTTGCGCTGCTAGATGCCAACAACAACGGAACCGTGGACGGCGGCGACAGGATCGGGTTTTATGGTAAAGGGAGTGAGTACTCCTCGCTGCTTACGATAACAGACGGCGCGGCGCTGATCGATATTGACATTGATTTTAAGTTTGATGTCAGCAAAGCGTCCGGATATGAAATATCCATTGCCGGAACATTTTCCGTGCCGTCAGGGTATTTAAGCGGTACGACACCCATTTATATTACGGTGTTTGATTCCGACAACCCGACAGATATTATCGATGACCCGTTTTCTACATTAAAATATTTTTACAAGATGCCGGCAACGGATTTTTATTTTGATTGTGATTTGTCCCATACAGACCTTGTACCCGGCGATGAAGTGATTGTTGCCGCCTTGTGGGACCGGGATTATGAGCAGGGATTCCCGGATATCACAAAAGGAGATAAAATTGGACTGGTTGTCAATAAAGAAACATATCAGTTTACTGCCGCACTGAACTATGGGAAAAATGTCATTCCCCCGGAAGCGTTTGAATTTAAAGTTAACAAACGCGTATATGATTATACCGCATCCATTGATTACGCACTTGATTTAAGTGATACCGGCAGTTTTGATATGGAAAAAGCGCAGCTTATCGTATTGAGTCTTCATGTTGAAGGGATTGCGATCGGTGTTTCCTTTGCCGGCACGATTGAGTTTGATATTGATATGGATTATCTGCTTGGCGTTGATATTCTCCCGGCCACGGAATATGATTATATCGGAATCGGAGAAAAGGATGATCCGTATTGTTCCAGACAGCTTCCAATCCTGAGCGCTTTGTATGATCGAGTGGTGGTTTTTGAAAACAACAGCCCCCCGGACCCCTTGATCAAGGGCGTTGATCAAGGTGAAATAACAGAGCGAACCGCATACCTTGTGGCGATTCTAGATAAAAACGGAAATGGACAATTGGATGGTGATGATCAAATCGGATATTACGGTAACAGTATCATAGAGATTATTAATGGCCAACCCCTCGTTGATCTGCCGTGTTGGTGCGATTTTACCATACCCGAATGTTTTTCAGGAATAATACGTATCCCCACACCCGTCAAAAGAATTACCAATGGACAGAATCAGGAAGAACGGGAAGATGGTTCCAGTGGCCCTTACTGGATATCCAATTTTATCAATTCTTCTTTAATTCAGTGATCAGCCTGCCTTGCGTTGTTATCTGAGAAATTATATCAGGTAAAGTTATTGACAGTTACCTTGTTATTCTTTAAATACCATATATTATAAAACAATTGTTTTATAATATTTTGATTTCTGATCCAGGCCCCTTTGAAAGGAGTGATGCCATGAGATTTGTCAGGTTTTTTTTAAGTATTGCCTTTTTTTTCCTTTTTGCACTAACGACCGGTTGTAACACCACAAAGTTTATGGTGAATTCCATGGAGCCATTGATGGATAAAATGAATGCAGCCGTTAACAAACATACGGATGTGCAGATGGTCAAGGATGCCATGCCGGCTGCGTTGATTCAGATGGATGGGATGATTGAAGCGTCTCCCGATAATATAAAGCTTCTGGTTAGAACGGCCGAAGGATATAATGGATACAGTTTTGTGTTTGTCGAAGGAAAAGATAATGAACGGGCAAAAAAATTGTATTTGCGGTCTTTTGGGTATTCGCTACGTGCGTTAAAACAGAAAAAGAAATTTGCAGACGCATTTGACGGTCGGATTGACGCATTTAAAGCCAGTCTTGATGTGTTTGATAAAGAAGACGTTCCCGCATTGTTCTGGGCGGCAAGTGCCTGGTTGAGCTGGGCAGGATTGAATGTGGATGACCCGGAGATTTTTTTGGCGCTGCCGAAGATAAAGGCCATGCTGAAACGAAGCATAGAACTGGATGAAACCTACAAGTATGGGATCGCCCACACGGTTCTTGGCTCTTTGTATGCAACCCGTCCGGTGATGCATGGGGGAAAGCCGGGATTGGCAAAAGCGGAATTTGATCGGGCGTTTGAATTGTCAAAAGGGAAAATGCTTGTTTTTAAGTTAATGTATGCACGGTATTATACTTACCAGATACAGGACAGAGAATTGTTTGTGAAGACGTTAAATGAAATTATTGATGCCCCGGACAATCTGTTTCCGGCAATGGGATTTATCAATGCGTCGGCAAAGATAAAGGCGAAAAAACTTCTTCAGGATGTGGATAATATATTTTAGGAAAGGTGGCGTTATATGAGAAATAAATGCTTAACGTTCTGGATATTTTTTATTGCGATCATATTAACATCAAGTATTGCACTTGCTGACAAAAAACCGAAAGTCCTCCTTAAACTGGCGACCATCGCACCCCGGGGGTCATTTATGACACAGGTCATTAATGAAATGGACGCCCAAATCAGACAGCAGACCAATAATGAAGTCGGCATAAAGCTTTACTATGGTGGCGTCCAGGGGGATGAAGAAGATGTGTTGCGGAAAGTCAGGCTGGGGCAGCTTCATGGCGGCTCATTTACAGGGCATGGCTTGGGGATGATCGTTTCGGAAGTAAGGGTCTCGGAACTCCCTTTTGTTTTCCAGAATTATGATGAAACCGATTATGTCAGAAACCATTTAAAAGAATACATGACCCAACGGTTTGATGAAAAAGGCTATGTTGTTCTTGGATGGAATGAAATCGGCTTTGTCTACAATTTTTCAAAAGTTCCCATACATTCTTTAGAGGTTGCCAAGAAACAGAAATGGTGGATGTGGGAAGGTGATCCAATCAGTCATGCCATGTTTGATGCGTTTGGAATTACCCCGATTCCGTTGTCCATTACGGATGTCATGACATCCTTATCCACAAAACTTATTAATACGGCCAGCATAACGCCCTATGGCGCCGTTGCATTTCACTGGTATGACCGGTTTGAATATATGAGTGAATATCCGGTAACCAATGTACAGGGGGCCACCCTTGTTTGCAAACGGGTGTGGAATAAAGTGTCTCCTGAAAACCAAAAGAAGATCATCGATCTATGCCAGCCATATTTTGATCGCCTTAACGTGCATTCGCGAATACAGGATAAAAAATCAATCGCGGTGTTAAGAAAATCCGGCATCAAGATTGCGTCGTTTGATGCAGACGGCACGACTAAGCAGCTTGATTTCATATTCTCAATATCTAAAAAAGCGCGGGAAAATCTGGTTGGAAAATTGTATTCACAGGAACTTTTAGATCGAACCCTTTCCTTATTAGACGATTATCGAAAACTTCATCCGGACAGTCATGTCCAGAGATTAATAAAGTAGGTTTTATTATGCAATGTCTTAAATGCGGTAATGACTTTGATGATTTGTATCAATGTCCGCTTTGTTCCGAAGTCTGGCGAAAAAGCGGAAAATTTAATCGGATTACCACAAGTATTGAAGATTCTCTCATCGCTTTGTTTTTAGGGATAATGGTCATAACAGTGTTGCTGCAGATTCTTATGAGAAATTTTTTTCAGTCCGGTATTGAAGGGGGCGATGATTTAATCCGGCATCTGGTTCTGTGGGTCGCATTTTTTGGTGCCGGGATTGCCACGCGAAACCAGTCGCATGTCAAAATTGACGTGCTCTCCCATTTTCTAAAGGATAATGTCAAAAAATATTTAGACATTATCGTGAATATTTTTTCCTGTATTGTTTGCGTGATTTTAATGATTGCCGCCTGTCAGTTTGTATTTATCGAATACCAGTCCCAGGTGCATTCCCAGTTTCTGAATCTGCCGGTATGGGTCATGGAAATCGTCATGCCGCTGGGTTATCTGATCATCTCCCTTCGGTTTGCCCATAACTGCATCATTGGAATACAAGACCTCAGGGAGAAAACTAATTGATCGCTGCACTGATCGGAATTATCATTTTGATGGCCCTTCTGGGGGCACCGGTATTTGTCGTTATTTCCGCTTTTGCCATGGTGGGGTTTTATTTTACGGACATCCCGTTTGCTGCTCTGGTGGTGGATACCTATAATAAGTTTGCCAATAATCCGGTTTTATACACCATTCCGTTGTTTACGTTTGCCGGGTTTATCCTGGCGGAAAGCCGGGCATCTGTTCGTATTGTCAATTTTTCACGGGCGGTTTTGGGGTGGCTGCCGGGGGGATTTGCCATTGTGGCGCTGGTTGCGTGTGCTTTTTTTACCGCATTTACCGGTGCCTCGGGGGTGACGATTATTGCCCTGGGCGGTCTTTTGTATCCGGCTTTGATCAAGGAAAGATACCCGGAACAATTTTCGTTGGGGTTGATGACGTCATCCGGCAGTTTAGGGCTCTTGTTTCCACCCAGCCTCCCGATTATTATTTTTGGGGTGGTCGGTGAAACGAGTATCAATCAGTTGTTTGTTGCCGGCTTTATCCCCGGCATGCTGTTGATTCTGTTGCTGGGCATGTACAGTACATTTATCGGTTTCCGGGCAAAGGTGGTCAAAGAAAAAATATCATTGCCGCGTATTATTCAGGCAACTTCGGCGGCAAAGTGGGAACTGATTATTCCGATCATCGTCGCTGTCGGGATTTATGGTGGCTATGTGACGTTGGGTGAAATGGCCACTTTAATCGTTATTTATGCCTTGATCGTTGAAGTGTTCATTCACAGAGAAATTAAAATTCGTCATTTAACGGTTATCATGAACCAGAGCATGGTCCTTGTGGGCGGGATTCTTATTATAATGGCCGCCGCCCTGGCCCTGACAAATTATATGATTGATGCCCAGGTGCCGATGATTATTCTTGATTCCATGCAGGAAGTATTTAAATCAAAATGGATGTTTCTGATCGGGCTTAATATATTTTTATTGGTGGTGGGTTGCGTCATGGATATATATTCCGCGCTGCTGGTTGTGGTGCCATTGATTATGCCAATAGCGCTCAGTTACGGGATTCATCCGGCACATCTGGGGATTATTTTTTTAACCAATATGGAAATCGGTTATTCCACACCACCGGTGGGCATGAATTTGTTTATTGCCGCTTTCAGGTTTAATAAACCCGTTCTGGCTCTTTACCGGTCGGCCATTCCGTTTATCATTATTTTATTGATTGCATTGATGCTGATTACCTATATCCCTGATTTGAGTATGTACCTGGTTAACCGGCTTGGCATTCGGTAAATTTTTTAGTTACAGGCAGATGCATGGCAAGACGCAAAAAATTTTCAATTGATGATATTTTTGAAGCGGCTTTTCAAATTGTCCGAAAAAGCGGTATGGAAAATTTGACTGCCCGTGCCATTGCCCATGAGTTAAAATCATCCACCATGCCGATTTATACATGTGTGCATTCTATGCGGGAAGTGGAAGAATCGGTGGTGAAACGGGCATGGCGGGTTTTACAGAACTACCAGTTCAAATCCTGGAGCGGGGATGCCTTTATTGATATGGGATTGGGGTATGTGCTGTTTTCAAAGGAAGAAAAATATCTTTTTAAATCCATCCATGCTGAAGCCTATGAAGAGATCAATACCCGGTACAGTGAGAAAAATTTTGAAATCAATTTAAAACAGCTGGATGATAATCCGATGTTTAAAAATTTATCAAAGGCATCTGCTGAAAAAATACTTTTTCATGGATTTTTATTCAGCCATGGGTTTGCCAGCCTCTTAAACAGCGGGATCAGTTCCAATATTCGGTCTCTTGACTCTGATGCGGCGATTATCGAAGTTTTTAAAGAAGCCTCTGAGTTTTCATGGAAAGGGTTGAAGTCGGTCATGGAGTGAAATTCGTCAGGAAAAATAATGACCTGATGAGGCACTGTCTTGCCCTTTTAAAATTTATGCTTTGAATTTTAAGGCATGATTCGTAAATACGTCGAAAGTTCCCGTCTGATGATAAAATCGTCAGCGTACCCTTCCTCAATTGTAAACAGATGATACGATAGCATATCTTTTGAAAAAACTATCAATATTTTTCAGGAAATATACCCATGGAAAACCATGACATCAGGTGGAAACAGAGATTTATAAATTTTGAAAAGGCATTTTTACTCTTAAAAGACGTCATGGGGATCAAAAATTTATCCGTGGCGGAACGGGCCGGCCTGATTCAGTTCTTTGAAATGGCCTTTGAACTTTCATGGAAGCTGTTAAAAGACTTTGAAGAAGAAGAGGGCTTTGTCGTAAAAAGTCCGAGAGATGCCATTAAACAGGCATATCAGGCGGATTTGATTAGCGAAGGGCATGTCTGGATGGGGGCGCTAAAGGACAGGAATCTGACGACGCATACATATCATGAACAGACGGCGCTTGAGGTTGAGGAAAGGATACGTAATGACTACTTTCCCATGCTGGAAGCGTTATACATTGATTTTAAAAACAGGGCATTGAAATGAAGCATGGGTTAAAAGAGAGCGATATTGCCAGTATCGTCGAATCCATAACAGGATTTGACGAGATTGACGAAGCCGTCCTGTTTGGCTCCCGTGCAAAGGGAAATTTTAAAAATGGCTCTGATGTGGATCTTGCAATACGGGGGGACGGGATAACTCATGATACCGTGGCGTCTCTTACCTGGATTTTAAACGAAGAGCGGCCCCTGCCTTATTTCTTTGATATTATAGATTACGAAAAAATAAGGGAGCCTGAACTTAAAGCTCACATAGACAGGATCGGGGTTGTTATTTACAGAGCCGGCAACGACCGGGTCGGGACGATTCCTGTGCAATTGTAAAGTAAGCGGAAGGCCCGGGTCTTATCCGGCGATTCAATTGTTACGAGAGCAGCAAAAATAGGGCCGGACACGGATGATGGTCAATATGCTGATTTAATTCAAGATGTGCCCCATCTTTTAATGGGTGGCACCCTGTTATTTCAGATATATTTCCGGTCTCCGGTTGGGCAGGAAATATCTCATTTTATGGGAGCGTACTTTTTTAAGATCCGCTGCTTTTAAATCCGCAATAATCATATGTTCATCCGTACCTGCATATGATTGAATAACTTCACCGGAAGGGCTCAGGACAAGAGCGACACCGGGGAAATCCAGCCCTTTTCCGTTTTTCCCGCATTGATTGCAAGCAATGACAAATACGCCGTTGTCATATGCCCTTGCCGGGAGATGACGCATCCAGGATTTGATCTTTTCGCCCGGACTGGTTCTTGGGGAGGCATGGGGGATAAAGATCAGGTCTGCGCCTTTGAGCGCCATTGTAGTTGAAAGATCAGGAAAGTGGGCATCATAGCAGAGTTGAATGCCGAATTGAATGCCGTTGTCCTTAAATACCGGAATGGCATCACCTGAAATAAATAGTGCTTTTTCTGAAGGCCCTAAATGCACCTTCCGGTATATGCCTTTAATCCCTTTCTGAGAAATGACCACATGTGTGGCGGATATATGGCCGCTTAAATTTTTTTCTGCCAGGCCGGCCAGGATGGTAATTTTATTAATTTTAGCAAGATTTGCAAGGTAATCGGTTGCGGGACCGGGGATGGTTTCGGCAACTTCTATGATTTTTTTTTGAACATGAAAGCCGGTGATCGCCATTTCCGGGAAACAGACAATCGATGCTTTTTTTTCAGCGGCTTCTTTGATCCAGCCCGCCATTTGTTCGAGATTATTGGCGGTGTTTCCAACTCTGGCATTGGAAATAACGACCGCAATGCGAATATCTTTCATTTTTATAAATTAAAATGCGCTTTTATTTTAAAAACATGGGTTGCCGGGAGATTGATGATATCCGTGATGCCTGTTTTTAAAGAGATCTCCGTTAGATTTTTTTTAATTAATTTCATGGATGGGGCAATAAACGTAAACCACACATTATAATCGTTTTCCCGGACATAATTATGCGTTACACCGGTATACCGGTTGACCGCTCTGGCAAAGGATTCGATTTTATTTTCCGGGACTCTTCCTGAACACAGGGTACTGACATAGCCCAGTTTCCCCGGGACAAAATTGCCGCCGATTCGCCGGATGATACCGGTTGATTTTAATCGTTGAATTCGGTTGATCACTTCATTTTCGGAAAGGTTGAATTCATCGGCAATAACAGCATATGGCCGGGAAGACACGGGAAAGTCGGATTGTATCCGATTGAGTATTGTTTTATCTGTGGCATCCATTTTTTTATTCTAAATATCAAGCAGAAGCTGTTGTAACGGGGCGGATCAAATGTAAAAAGCCCTGCTAAAAGCAGGGCTTTTTATATACATAAGTCAAGAAATCTTATTTATTATACACAACCGGTCGGTTTTGGTAAGCCAGCCATTTTGCACGCGCCTTTTCCCGGACCTGATGGAAACAGTTCATAGATATGTTTCAGCTTGAAACCGGTCAGCTTGGAAAGAATCCGAACCATCGGTGCAATACCGTTTTTTTTGTAGTACTCTTGTAAAACATCGATGACTTTCCAGTGTTCTTCATTTAATTCGTCAATACCTTCTTCTTTTTTTACCAATTGCACCCAGTCTTTGGTATATGATGCAAAATCTTCAATAAATCCATCTTCGTCTACGTTAAATGAGCTTCCTTCAAATTCTACTAATGCCATGGAATATTCCTCCTTTAAAATTAATATAGTATTTGGCTTATTGCATGCCTTCTATTTATAGTTATAAATATTGAATATACAGAAAAATAAATTTATTGTCAATGAAAACTTGTAAAAAGCTTTTCATGGTGAA
>CAZQLG010000013.1:0-21781 GCA_964594105.1 uncultured Desulfococcus sp.
GATGAAAATAAACTCTTCCCCGACGTCGGTACATTGCCGAACGGGCTGCCAGGCTGACCCAAAAAAAGAATTTTGCTCTAAGGAAAGCATATTTACGGAAAATTGTCTGATGCGCATCAATTTCCCGATGCGCTTGTGACCGGACCCGTTCGCCCGGATGATTGCCCTGTTCAACCAGGATATCCGGAACACAGCCGATCCGGTATTTTTCTGAAAGACGAATCCACATATCCCAATCCTGACGGGCAGGCAAGCTAATATCAAAATTGCCGACGTTAGCGAAACATTCTTTTCTGACAACCCAGGCTGATGTTGCTTCCGTGACATCATGAATCAGAAGCTGCCGGAGTAAATCACCTTCTGGATATGCCCGGGGAGAAAACTTTTCTTTTTCACCAGTAATCAGGTCAACATTTAGCATTCCACAGTAGACACCACCGATATCCGCATTTTTTTCCAAAATGGGTACCTGTTTTGCCAGTTTATCCGGCAACCACTGGTCATCACTATCTAAAAAGGCGATGAATTCTCCGTGAGATTCATCGATCCCCCGGTTCCTGGCCGCATTCCCTCCCTGGTTTGTTTGGCTTGTCCAGCGAACCACAAACGCTTTTGGGTCGCTATACTGTTTCGCCCATTTACGGACAACACTTAGCGTATCATCTGTGGAACCGTCATCCACGACCACAACTTCAATGGGCCGATAGGACTGCTGCCAAATACTTTCCAAAGAGTTCATCAAAAGGTCTGAACGATTATACGTGGGGACAACACAAGATATCCATCCCGGACAAAAACCCTGAGGATTCATTTTTTTTGAGTTTGTTACCATTGCAGAGATTATTATCCGTTTTGGATCAGCATGTATTATATAATTAAACTTTAATTTATAGAATTATTACCGGAATGGCTCCACAGGTCGCGTAGTTCATTTTCTATGTCAGATCTATCCAGCCTGTTCTGCTCGTCCCAAACAAGGGCATATGCCCGAAACATAGCGCAAGCGGCGTGCAAGGCAAACAACAAGCCCAACGTACCATCTCTATAACCCCGTTTCTTTACCAACTTAGCAATAAATTCCTTCAAAGGCATCAATAGAAGATGCCACCACCTTATTTGAGTTCCGTTTTCAGTCAGTATCGCAGCCTGTTCCTGGCAATACAGGAAACTTTTTCCCATTCTCTCTTTGTATGATTCGTCATTCAGGTGCCACATTTTCTCTTTAAGCTGGCCAATATTTTCAGGTGGAGTATCAATAATACATTTTTCATGGTACATTCCGCTGAATCTTAAAATATTGCTTTTTGCCAAATGAACCAGGTTCCAATCCTGCCAACCGCCGCCATGCATAGGCCGGTGCAGAAAATAATTCAGTCGCCTGAATCTATATGCCACTTTGCTCTCATCTCGAACTGCCGTCATAATTTCTTTGGCCAGCTCAGGGGTAACCCGTTCATCAATATCCATATGAAGAAGCCAGTCGCAAGACGATACTGCAATACCTTTATTGCGCTGATGACTGAAAAATTCCCCTTCATTTCGCGGTGAGGGGATAAACTTCACTTTAGTAGGCATACCGGTCGCTGCAATCTCAGCCGTCCGATCAGATGAACCATCATCAATGATTACAATTTCATCCACCCAAGGCAGCAGATGGGAGATAAAGCTTTCTAAATCGCGTTCTTCATTGTAACTGATTGCCACCACACCCAATCTATGTTTTGTGCTATTATTATCATTTTTGTTTGACATTTGAATCCTATTTCCGTCGAATAATGCTCAAAATGAAGGGTTTGATGAACCGATCAAATAATCGGGCTTTAACAAGCTTTAATGTCCCTTTGATTTGCCGGTGAATTCTTTCTTTTGCTGGCATTCCAGGTTTGGGCGGATTATAAAGATTTTCTTCAGTGTAGCCGAAATACTTGGCAATGCGTGCGACACTGTCATTCAGCTGTAGGGTATACGCAGGGTCTTCAATCCATTTGGAAACTGAATTTCTATGAATACTTTCACCAAGCGTATTGCAATGATCCAACCCGAGAAATTCGCATACTTTTCCGAATTCCTGCTTTGACCGGATAATCAAATCCTCATATCGAACAAGATGGAACCGATCCTGCCCAACCATCGCCTTCAATAAAAGAATATTACGGTAACAATGAGCCCATCCGAACTGGCGTTCAACCGGATCCGTTAAAAAAAGTTTCTGGGCAGAATACATCACCGCCATGGGATTTCTTACCAATCCAATAAACCGGACATCAAATTCATCCGTCTCAGCCCACTTCATCATCAAATCCAGGGCTGCCCAATGATGCGGATGCTGGGGTGATTTTTCAAAAAATACCGGTTGGGCAAACTTCCGGCATATTGCATTCCAACCTTCAAAAACGATCATTTCATCATCACCAGGTAATACAAAACTGGGGACATTCCTGCGGATACAGTCAATCATATATTGCCGGGCTCCCAGACGGGTACCGTAACCATTATAAACTTTGTTACCATAAAAAAGCTGCTTTGGCATTTTAAGCATACATGCAGCTTTTAACCAGTGATGCGTCTCATTGTAAGTATGTGGAGAGTATTCTACATGCTTAATATCAGGATGTTTACATAGCTCATCTTCAAACATAGTTGACCCAGAGCGTTTATCGGATAATAAGATGGCGACCACAGGTTTCATTCTAAAACCACCTCGTTTTGCTGATCAGCCAGCATTCTATCGCAGGACATCATAAAACCGTAAAAAAAGAAAAACAGGATTACCCCGCGGGCTTCCCCGACCATGGCATGACCTGGAAGCCACCAAAAAAGTAAACCCACCCATGCCATCAGAAAAGCCTGCCAGGTTATCTTGTAAAGTGGCGATCCTTCGGGGACTGGACCTTGTAATCGCTTCAAAATAAATCGAAGTCCGTTGAACATTATTAACGTATGAGTGATCGCCGCTAACATTCCATAACAATAATAGGCCATTCCAAAACCCGAATGTTTGGATAATCCGGCCGCCTCATACAGCTCGGCCGCCACATGCCCTCGGCTAGAAAGCTTTTGACCGACTCTTCCGGCACCTGCCACCAGCCAGACCGGATGATCCATTAAATGAGAAAATGGTTGGGTGTACGATAACAATCGATTTCCAAAGCTTTTTTCTTCATAGGGATTTTCGATTGCAAGCTGCGTTTTCTCAAAGACACGGTCCACCATGAACAATTCCGATTTCCACCCAAGCCGAAAGACTACGATTGTCAGGCCAATCACCAGAATCGCTGTATTCCGCCGACTTTTTGCAAAGCCGAGAATCATTGACATTGCACCAATAACAATTACCGTAAGCCAGGCTGCCCGGCCATAGGTCATTAACATAGCAATCGGCGTTGTAATGGTTGTAATATGTAACAATATACGCCATTTTCCATCAATTCCGGGCCACTTAATTGCCAGAAAAGTAAAAGCCCACATGGTTCCCAGAAAACCGGTAGTAATTGTTGACGTGCCAATCAACGACTGACCCCGCATCGCCTCAGTCAGCCCCCCATAATAAAGTGTTCTGCGAGCTAAACTTTCGGAATTAGGAACTAAAAAGTCATAAGAAAAAATGGTATTCATTACAAGTGAACGAGTTGGTGCAAAGGAATACAAGATAGTGACCGCAGAAGCACAGAACAGGCCGACCACAATTGCCTTCAAAATAACAGAACACGCCTCCGTATTATTTACCAAACTGGGAACTGTGAAAAACAGAGAAACAGCCAAAGAAAATTCCACCACAATATAGACAGATTCCAACACCGCTCCGTATGTGACTAATCCGCGAAGTTCCCCAAGCCAAATGAGCATTAGATAAAAAGTAACTAAGTTAGGCAGGGGAGAGTTCAACGATGCCCACTTCACTGTCGGCAATCGGTTTGAAGACAGTAATAAATAGGCAATAAGGCCATCAATGACATAGAGTGGTGCCGGCCCAATCATTATTCTAAGCTTGGGTGCTGCCAGCAGCAAAAACACCATTACCCCCAACCAACGCAGAAGCTGAGATGACTCGCCAACCCGTTGATTTAACCCTGATCGGGCAAGAGTATGTCTTGTGTTGACGCCCCGTTTTAATGCAAGGTTAGGCATAATAACGATCTGATAAACCAACATAAAACAGAAAGTTTTTGATAGCTCGCTTGAGTGATTCAGGGAGAAAGGATTGCCAAGAATTGTGATCAGCAAATGCCGGGTCCAATTGAAAAGACGACCACGGAAGCGGTGTCCACGGCAACGGCGGAGTCTGCATCACCTCACAAATCAGCAATGAATAATCCTTTCCAACCCTCTCTTTGGAAAACCGTTTGCGGGCATCGATAGCGGTCGCCACTGACATTTTCTCCAAAAGCTTCCGGTTTTCAGATAATTCGGCAATACGTGACGCAAAAGCCTCACATTCCGCAATAGGACACACAAAACCGGTGACACCATCTTTAATAATGAAGTCGGTAATGCCTTCCAACCTCCAGGCCACCGGAACACAGCCTGCCATAATCGCCTCAAGGAGTGCATTGGGGCACCCTTCAAACCGCGAAGGGAAAAGATAAACGTCAATATTTTGGAAAAAGTCTGCCACCTCATTTGGCTGGAGAGCCCCGATCAAGGATACACTGCCATTTTGAATAAAACTTTTTAATTCTGCCTCCAGGACCTTCCCATGCACCCCCTTGCCGGCAATTTTGCAGGTTAACTTTACGCCCTGCTTATGCAAATGCCGAAGTATTTCCGGTAAAAATAGGACTCCTTTCTGGTTGTGCTCCAGCCTTCCAAGAAAACCTAACCGTAAAACAGTATCTTCTCCTCTCCTTATTTTTGCGGCATTCTCAAACAATAAGGGATCAATACCGTTTGGTATCATGGAAATACGGTCGGCATCGACGTCATAGCCTTCGATCAAATCCCGACCATGACGCGGAGCAGTGGTCACAATTCGCATGAGTCTATCGTAACAAGATACTGTAATTTTATAACCATGATCAAAGGCATTTGCACACCTCGCCATGACTCTGATTTTTTCAGGCAAATAAGGCAGTGCCGACAATATGGCAACCGAATTAATGGCAAACACGATATCAACGCCGGTCTTTTCGCACCAATCAGCAAAAACAGTTGCTTGTTTCTTTATATCAGTTATGGTTTCCGCCAAGAGAACACAACCGTCATCCACGAAGGCATCTTCAATCAAATCACCTTCCGCTTTTCCAACTGACACGCATCTCATATCAATGTCATATTCAAGCAGCTTAGGCCGGATTGTTCTGTAAAATGTGAAGGTTCCCCCATCTTTAGGCACGGAACCAAAGGCAATAATGATATTGTTCAAAAATCGAATCCCTTACAAAACATACTTCATTTATTTTAATTCTTACTCATTTTTTTTTCACTGCTCTTGGCTTCATTAAGAGCTTCAATTATACCGGCTAATTTTCTTGCAGATTCTGATATGCTATATTGTTTTTTTATTTTTCGCCTACCGGCTTGTCCAAATTTTTTTCGCTGATTCGGGTCAGTTATTAATTTTTCAAGAGCATCAACCCACTCTTTTGTATCATTCGCGTGATATCCATCTATTCCTTCAGCAACAATATCCTTATTCGCCCCCACAGGACTGATGATCACGGGTATCTGCATTGCCATGTATTCTAAAGCCTTCAATCCACACTTGTGTCGATTGAATTCATTATCAAGAACCGGATAAAGGCCGATATCGAACTCCGCCAGATGGTTTTGAACAGCCAAAGGATCACTCCAGCAAATTTGATCAACAAAAACGGTTTCAATCCCTGGGATATCTGAAAAAGCTTCATAAAGTTGTTTGTTACCGCATGCCCCCACTATTATAAAACGTACTCTTTGCTGCGAACCAATAATTTTCAAAGGATCTGAAAGGATTTCGACCAGGTCATTGCCGTAATGGGCACCATTGCCGATCCAACCCAAGCAGACAGGTCCCCGGAACTCGACCTTTTCAATGGGAACATAATTCTCAAGCTTGATACTGGTCGGCAAAAAAAAGGAATTCGGCTGGTATTCCCTACTGTAATCCAGCAGCGCTTGACTGCCGGCGACAACAGCGGAGGCCCGTGTCATCATTTTTCGGGCATTTCGCAAAGTGACTGGACTGTTAATCCGGGAAGGAGCATCGTCCAAATCATAAAATGTCTTTTTGCCGACAGCGTTTGCAATTTCCATCAAACGGACATGCCATTTGGAACAGTTTTTTTGGAAATAAACAACATCATGACCAGGCATTCTTGCCAGGCAATGCAACAATGAAATCCGGTTCTGACCATAAACCACACTGCATTCCACGCATAGTCTCTCAAGTGCTTCAGCCATCCAGAAACCTCGAACCCTCGAGCTAGCCATACTTCGGTCACCCAACAGATAAAACAGTATTTTCAATTGTTGCATTGATATCCCTTTCTATGAACAATGAATACATGGCAAGTTCAGCTATGGCTTGTTAGTTACTAAGCGCGACTAACTCAATTTTGGTTTTGAATTATGCGCGGTACTTTTTCGTTTGTTACTGATGGTCAGATCCTTTTTTGTGTGAGAGACTCAGAGCTTAACACATTGTCCAATTTTAAAGGGCCACCGCAATCGTTATGGTCTAAAAAAGAAGATAATACCCCGTTCTTAACTGGCCAATAGTGCTTCCTCTTGAAAATGAATTTTATATTGCAAAAGACACTGGTTAATAAACTCTTTTCTTTTTTTTGTATTGTTATTCAATTTAGAAAAAAATCTTTTAAACTCACCTTCACTTGCACACATCTTCCCCAAACAAACCATAACTTGAACAAATAATAGACTTTGATCTGTTATGAATGGCAACCATATAACGCCTGCTCCAACCTTAACGATATCAACTCCTGAAGTCGAATTAGCAGTCATAGCGACACAATCAAAACAAGAAATATCTTCCATAGGGATATCTGTGATATCATAAATATCAAATCCCACTCTTCTCAATATTTTTAATTGAATATCAGAAACCGCATTTATCTTTTTCTTTAATGGATGACTCCTTAAATAAATGTTTTTAAAACCTCTTAGATTTATGGATGCTATTAGTTCAAAAATTGCATTATTGCACCTGTATTGAGACAAAAGAAGAATTATTCCTTCATTTAATTCCACAGCCGGTTTTTTATCTCCATTTATAATTTTCGTATCATTTATGACATTGATTGAGCCTCTCTTAATACCTTGCTCAATCAATGTTTTTTTACTAAAATGGTCTCGAACGAAAAAGATATCCCCGATATAAGTTTGATTATACCCATTAATGTCAAATGAAGAGCATCTATCTTCAGGCCGATCATTAGATAGCATTGCCCTTGAAGCGACTATAACCACTTTAATATTATTACGATAAGCAATCGTTGCGGGCAACCTACTATGTGTGGATGAAAGAGAGGAAACTAGATATAGAGCTTTTACATTAATTGATTTGAACGCTTCATCAAATAATAATGCTCTTGTTACTATTTTGAAAAACTGTATTGCTGTTTGTGAAGATACTAATCTATAAAAAAGGTTTGCATTTAAAGTATGGCCATTAGCCCTGCATTCATTTCTTATCAAGAACTTTATTTTACTTACAATTATAATTGTCTTTAAAAATATTTTAAAATTAAAAAACATTGCAAAATCGAATTCTTTATAGTGCATGTTGTTTACATTTGGAGGCCTAAAAATAAATTTATTAAAATGATAAATTTTTTCAGACTGTACATTCTTTAATACACTTAAATACCGTCTTATATCAGAATCATTTCTTAGTTGTACAAAATATATATTGTCTATTTTCCCTTTGTTTTGAACTTTAAATTTTATAGATCTAAATACAAATGACCCAAGATTTTTATAAGATTTAATATGTTTATCATACAATACTTTTAATTTATCAAATGGGGAAAAAACACTATATTCTACCGGGACCGGAAGCATGTTTTTCATTGCATGATATAGTTCTTTTGGTATGACCCGTTGCAATATGATTTTTTTAACATTTCTGAGAGATATCAAATAACAGATAACTTCTATCATAAAATAAAAATATGGGGTTCCAATAAATCCATCAATGCGATGCGATTCCCAAGTGAAGCACCAAACAAACTCTCCGAATTTCCTATTTTTCATCCTTTCAGCTACTTCAGCGATATCTTTTTCTAATTGATCTATTGCCCTTTTCCACAGATCGTTTTTTTTTTGATACGAAATAAAACTACTCGCATCTATTTCATTTAAATAAATACGATATGTATATTGTTTATCAATATATATATTGATATTTCCCATTACAGACCTCGGAATTCGAAAATGAAATATTGCTAATATTGTTAATATTGTTTTTAATATCAATATGTTTTGCTGTTCAATGAGATTAACTGGACACTCGTATCCAGTTAAAAAATCAAAAAATCTATATGTGGCATTTATCAACGGTCACAAACCACTATATATAGTTTTATTGCTTTTTGGAGCTCTCTAAATTGTCTAAAAAAATGACCTCAAAAAGTTGCTTTATCAAGAGGTCTGCATTAAAAACTTTACTCTGAATTTATACAATTCTTTATAAAAAGATAGAATGAATGATTGTTACTTTTCAGAACTTTGAGAGCTTTCATTATTTAAAATTAATTGAATTTTTTTAAAATCTTGTAAATTTTTGACTTGCACACTATCTTCATACCCCATCCGAATATACCCAATATTCTCCCCAAACATATCGGAGTCTTTAAGCACTTCCCACCAAACAGCTATTACTGCTCCGTTAAATCTGTATATTATTTCCCTCTCATACATGAGGCCATCGAACCTTCCAGAATTGAGAAGCTTTAGGCCTTTGCGATCATGAACAAATAGCGGCTCACGTTCCTTAATAACTGAAACCACTGAATCGCAGGTATTAATTCGTAGGACATCAATGGCATTATCCACATGCTCTGGTTTACGCAATGGAGCGTGCAAACTCAAAAAAAGGACGATGTCCGGATAGCTTTGGTACTTATCCTTATAGGCCTCACTGGCGTGAAGCAGTATATCACGGAGTCGAATATGAGATCCGGACAATTCTTTTGGCCGTTCGACCTGCATATGTTTTTTAACCTTTCCCGATTCATAGAGTTCACGCGAAAACTCGATTACTTTATTACTATCCGAAGTTACTGCAACCTCTGTAACACCATTAGCGCCCTGTGCTGAATCCAAGGCACTCTGCAGCATACTTCTTTTACCTATCATTCGAAAAGGTACTCCTTGAAAATCCGGATAAGATTCTTTGATTGGAATTACGGCAAGGCATGAGGGGATATAATTTCCTTCGAGCTTTGATCGAGTTTTCGCAATAATATTTGCTCTTGCAGTCAATAGCTTATCAGAATCACGGCTTAGCGATTTGTCATGCTGACGGTAATAGAATAAAGGCGCTTCCAGACTTGCGACCTTGACCCGATTAACAAATTTAAACCATAGCTCCCAGCCATCCTGGGCGTTTACATCTTCTGAGTATCCGCCAACGGCCTTGAGCATACGTGTCCGAACCATCGTACATGCCCCATGCGGAGGCAAATGGCCTGAAGCATCTTCGACGCCAATCTTGCGCCTTCGCTCGATACCGATAACCTGACCATCCGGATCCGTGTAAAAATAATTTCCATAGACCAGTCCTAATTTAGAATCAGATTCAAGCTTTGCAGCCATTAAAAGCAGTGCGGATTCTTCAAACCAGTCATCCGCATCAAGACGTACGATATAACGACCGTTTGCAAGGCTCAGAATCTTATTAGCTATCTTTTGGAGTCCTAAGGGCATTTCATGACGGAGAACTATTATTTTCTGAGGTTTTTCAGATCGATATTGATTCGCAATTACTGGCGTTTCATCACTTGAGGCTTCATCTATTATAAAGAGTTCCCAATTTTTATATAACTGTCCCTCGACACTTTCAATGGCATTGCCAAGAAATCGACCATAATTTCTGCACGGAATATAGACTGTAATTAGAGGCTCTGTATTCACGTTCGTTTTCCTATCTTTTTAGAAGGGACTCCCCCATAAATACAAAAGCTTGGGATATCCCCTGTTACAACAGCTTTTGCGCCTACAACAGCACCTTTTTCTATTTTGACACCAGGCAACACAGTCACATGACCTCCAAGCCAAACGTCTGAACCAATTTTAATTTTTCCATATGTGTGCTTTTGATCTTGTATATATTTACCTTTTTTTGTTCCATGATTAGAGCTTTGTATATAACAAAAACCGGATATAAGCACCTTCTCCCCTATAACAACATCTTCTCCGCAATTAAAAACTGAATAAAGCCCAATTTTAACACTTCTTCCTACTTTTAAAATGGCATTATTTGCTGCGACCAGCCGACAGCCATCATCGATGGAGACATTGTCTTCTATTATAATCTGGCCATTTTCCCTGTTTCGTATATCAATATCTCCAAATATCTTAACATTATTGCCGATTATGATATTCCTTGCTCTTCCTCTAATTTTTAATTTTGGAACACCCTGAATATAGAATTCCGAACCGACCTTAACTCCCTTAAGCCGCAGCACAAGAGCTACTATTTTACTGTTTAACCGATAGATGTAGTCTCCAAAAAGAAAAGCCAATAATTTCAAATTATCTATTACTCCTGGTTATTAAATCTGTTTTTTCTATTTTCTTAAATGGTTGAAGATCTATCTTCGCTTTCTTTTCAATAATATCAGCAGCATCTCTTGCATCTATACCATGATTGGGTCGCAAAAAGGTTAGGTCTTTAACTTTAATCACTTCGCCTTGTTTTAGTATTCGGTTGGCATAAGCAGCTCTTCTAAAAGAGACGACATGCCCCTCCTCAATTTCTGTTTTTTGCGGAACCTTAAAGTTCTGACCACGTAAATTGCAAATAGACTTCAAGTCTATTTGCAGCTTCAAAACCTCTTCAGGTGTAAGAGACACTTTATGATCACGAAAAGCTTTTCCTTCCCGGCTGTCAGTAAAATGGAATTCAAGCACTTCAGCACCCATTGCAGCAGCTGTACGCAGGGCAAGACCTCTTTCTGTATGATCAGAATAACCAACGGTTAACCCAGTGAATTGTCTTAAAGTATCCATCACCCGGAGGTTTGCCTCTTCATCCGTTATCGGATACATGGCTGTACATTGAAGCAAACACAGCCATTCAGGATATCGATAACGTTCATCCATGGCTTGAATCTGGGCAACTGCCTGCAATACTTCATCCAGTGAGGCCAAACCGGTTGACAAAATAATGGGCTTTCTTCTTCTGGCAAATTCACGAATTATCGGCCAGGCAGTCAGATCGCCTGAGCCGATTTTGTAAACAGAAAGATAAGGATCTATCCAGTCCAACATCTCAAGATCCCATACAGAAGCAAGATATCCAACGCCACCATGCTGACATACTTGAGCCAATTCAATATGCTGTTTACGAGTTAGTTCAAATTTTTTAAAATGCCTGTTCCTGTCAGGACTTTCAACCGGGCTGACAAGGGTATCGCCACGATAAAGTTGAAATTTTACATAATCCACTCCTACAGTAATGGCTTTTTCTGTCAGTTTTTTGGCTGTTTCAAAATTCCCTTCGTGATTTCCGCCGATTTCAGCTATGAGAAGGGGACCGAACTTGCCCAGCCATGGACTGAGCTGTTCTGGCTGGGTGGCGAGCCTTACTATTTCTGCTAATCGGTATGTAGAAGGTGGATTATCCATTCGGTCAAATAAACTGGTATGGCGGACCAAATCATCTTCTGTATCAAGTGCCAAATGGAGTCCTTTTGCCTCAGGACAATGTTTGTTTTTAAATACATATCGTCGTCCCACCTGTTCGTTTTCATACAACCAGGAAGTCACATGTTCGCAATGATCCGAATTTTGAATTTTGGCCAGTACCTCGCGAAAGAAAGATACTCTTAAAATTTCTATGCTCATGCCATATGGGAATGTCCGTCCCGGCACATTTGTGATGAAATCGTATTCATCTGTCTCAGCAATCGCCAACATAGAACTCAACAAATCCGGGTCAGCAAATAGATTGTCACCATTAATACGAACCACAAAATCCCAGGATTTTTTTTCAGCGCAATCAAGCAAACGTTTTGCCACATTTTCCAGTGAGCCGCGAAAGCACTCCAGCCTGGAACGCTGGCAATACCGGGCTATAGGATCATCACTATGCTCCAGGGATGTCGCCACCG
Organism: uncultured Desulfococcus sp.; assembly: GCA_964594105.1. Classification (GTDB taxonomy): domain Bacteria; phylum Desulfobacterota; class Desulfobacteria; order Desulfobacterales; family Desulfosalsimonadaceae; genus SURF-3. The sequence continues at coordinate 12,273 of CAZQLG010000013.1, forward strand.
CCACCGGATAACCCTGGGCACCACGCTGTATACGATCGTATATATGCCCAAGTACGGATCTGCCATTGATTTCTTTTAAGATTTTACCAGGGAGCCTGCTTGAGCCATATCGACAAAGAATAACAATGCCAATTTTCATGAACGTTCTCCTAGAACCTTAGCCGGAACACCCCCAACGATTTTGTAGGGATCAACATCTTCTTTAACGACTGCTCCTGCTGCGATAACTGCTCCATATCCAATATTAACGCCTTTCAAAATAACAGAATGCGCTCCAATCCAAACATCAGCACCAATATGGATAGGAGAGACAATGTTATCCTGACGGTTCATCATTACGTGACGACTAATTCCATGGTCACTGTCCACGATATGGACGAATGGCGCTATCATACAATCCTTTCCAATAGAGATCTCATTTGAAGCATAAATCAATGTATAAAAGCCTATCGTTGTTCTTTCACCAATCTTTATCTTTGATTCTGGCCGGCAAGGACAAAGATGACTACCGGACTTGATAATGGCATGATCACCAATATCAATTTGGCTTGGATAGCGTAAAAGTTTTACGCTAATATCAATAATAACATTCCTGCCAACTCGTACCCCGCGAAACCGATGCCAAGTGTTGCAGGTTTTGTGAAAAAAATTCCTTTGATAATGCAGCCGGAGTTGAAGATTGGTTAGGTTGCTGTCTTTGTTCATTCTGTCATTTTCCTGAACTCGCTATGGGCATTGATAAGATCTTCATACTTTCCACTCATTTCAATTTGCCCATTCTTCATAAAATAAAGTTTATCACTGTTTTGTACTGTTGATAGGCGGTGAGCGATCATAATAATTGTTTTTTCGCCCTTAAGCTGGTGAATAGAATCAACCACCGCCTTCTCAGTTACATTATCAAGCGCTGATGTGGCTTCATCCATTATCAACACCTCCGGGTTGTGATAAAGGGCTCTTGCTATGCCGATTCGCTGGCGCTGCCCCCCGGAGAGTTTGATACCGTTTTCACCGATGATTGTCTCGACCCCTTGCCCATGGGGAAGCTTCTGCACAAAGGACTCCAGTTGGGCGGCCTTGATCGCCTGCCATAGCTGTTTATCATTAATTTCTGAATCGTCAAGTCCCAATGCGATATTATGACGGACAGAATCATCTGTAAGATAAATAAACTGCGGAATATAGCCGATATTTTTTTGCCAGGCCGGCAGGTTTGAATGGATATCACAACCGTCAACAATTATTCGCCCACATTCCGGTTCTAATAGCCCCAGAATAACATCAACCAAGGTGGTTTTCCCAGAACCTGTTTCCCCCACCAGAGCAATGCAGTGGCTTTTGGGTAAGCATAAATGAATATCCTTCAAAGCATATTCCTTGCAATCAGGATAACGATAGCTAACCCCTTCCAATCTGAGTTCGTTTGAAAAGCTCGAACTTTGCTGAACGCTGATACCGCTACTTTTGCAAACATTCTTCCTCTTGCTTGTTTCCAAAAGTTTCAGATCTGCGTAGACCGGCTCAATACTCACCACTCCAAAACGGAGCTGATTGACACCGTTAACTACCTGACTGATGCTTGTCTTCAACTTCATAAACGAGACAGCAAATAAAGCCAAGGTCGGCGCAACGGACTCCGGTTTCTGCCCCATAATAACAAGAAGAATGGTGATAGTCAGAAGACCAAACACAGCAATAAACTCTAAATACGGTGCAGTGACTTTATTGGCTACAGCTTGATAACGGTCAGCCTTTAAAATCTCCCACAAGCTAGTTGCAAATGTATTTACAAAATTCTTCTCTCGGCGAAGAATACGTAATTCCTTAATCACACCGAGGCCTTGCTGGATGGACCTCACCATGCGCTCCCGATGTTCCTGAGATTGTCGGCTATATTCTAAAAGCGTCTTCTTAACGACCCACTGAAATCCTCCCCCGGCAAATCCTAAAAGCAAAATAGCGATCAAGGCCATGACAGGCTGAACGACAAAAAGCAAAACCAAAATCGCCACCATGATCATGCTCTGCATGGTCAGATTGAGAAGGGGCATGATGACTTTGCCCATAATTTGATTGGTTTCTATAATTGTATTACGAAAGAGTTCGGCAGAATTTCGCTGAATATGAAACTGGTAGGGAGCACTCATATAAGCAGTGAACAAACGCCGCGTAAGCCGAAAGCGCCTATTTTGCACATAACGCACCTGAAAATAGTATTGCAGGCATAAATATACTGTCTTAATCGTAAAAATTACTAAAAGACCAAGGCTCCCCCAGAGTAAAATATCATGGGAGGTTGTTATACCCAAAAAATCAAAAATGGCTTCAGTCGCCTCATATTGTCTAACCTTTTCCGGATTGATAGCGCCACTTATAAAAACTGGTATAACACCGATGCTAAACGTTTCCAAACATGCACCAAAGACCATCCCTATCAGAAGAAAGATAAACAACAATTTATCACGCCGATTGAATAGAAACCTGAGACGGTTGAGCGAAAAGAAGAGGCTCTCATTGTGTGTGTTTTCATTTTTCTTTTGCATGGATTATTGCCCGTTGGAACGACACCCTTTCAAATAAGCATCAAAATACTCAATCGCTTTTAGCAAGCCTTCTTCCAGTTCAACGTTGGGTGCCCATCCGAGTTTTTCTCTGGCAAGAGAAATATCCGGCTGACGCTGAATCGGATCATCTTTCGGCAATGGTTTATTGATGAAGGTTGATCTTGAACCGGTCAGGTCGATAATCTTTTCCGCCAGTTTTTTGATTGTAAATTCATTCGGGTTACCCATATTAACCGGCCCGGTAAAATCGTCTGCCGTGTCCATTATTCTGGCAAACGCTTCAATCAGGTCATCAACATAACAAAAGGGACGTGACTGAGAGCCGTCGCCATAAATGGTGATGGGTTCATTTTTCAGGGCCTGGACAATAAAATTGGAAACCACCCGCCCATCATTTGGATGCATATGCGGGCCATAGGTGTTAAAAATTCGGGCCACTTTAATTCGGAGATTATGCTGCTGGCGATAATCAAAAAACAGGATTTCCGCACAGCGTCTTCCTTCATCATAACAGGAACGGAAACCTGTGGGCTTCACATGGCCGCACCAATCAATACGGGGATGATGCCGATACTGAGGGTTTCCAGGCAAGCACCAACCACCATTCCTAAAAGTAGAAAAAAAAAAACAAACTTATCCCGGCGATTGAAAAGAAATCGAAGTTTATTTAGAGAAATGAGCAGGCTCTCATTTTTGGTTTTTTCTTTGTTGCTTAGCACAAATTATATCTTTTTGACTCTCATGTTATCATAAACAAAAGGCTAAAAAAAATTCTGTTGCCGAATTCAATTCAACAGTTTCTGCAAAATCACATTACCCTGCAATGATACAGTGCTATTTTGGAATCGTCCGTCATTATGGGAAAGCTGTCTGTAATGCTTTGCGCAATAAGCATTCGATCAAAAGGGTCTTTATGGTGAAACGGCATATCCTTGAGCCACAATGCTGCTTCCTCGCTGAAATCAAAAAGCGCGAAGCCGCTTTCAGTGGCCATGTCTACCGGATTAAAGTCTATCTTAAGTTTCCCGACAGACACCTTGATCATGATTTCGGCAATACTAACAGCGCTGACGTAGATCGTATTTGACAAATCTTCCAGTGCCAAACGTTTTGAAGTACTTATCCTCCCCGGATCAGACAATGCCCAGAGAAAAATATGAGTATCAATAATGATATTCATGAATCACGGCCATAGAACATCGAGTTGATATCGGCATCCTCGTCTATTATATTGTCCGGAACAGTGAACTTTCCTGCCAGCAACCCGAGTTTTCTTTTTCCTTCCGGCTTATGAATCACAAGATCCACAAGCGGCAGGTTGTTTTTTGCGATAACGACCTTTTCTCCACGGTAAACAAGTGCCACCAGTTTGGAAAGATTGGTTTTTGCCTCAGAGATATTGACTATCTTCATAATAACTCAACTCCTTTTGGTCTAAAGAGACCAGACAGGTCTTTTTAGACCAAGTATATCGAATAAGACCAAACTGGATCAAGAAGATTTTGGATTTCATTTTTTCATTGCTAAACTTGTTTTACTTTTCTCTCACCCGCTTCGCTTGAGCACACTGAGAACACAGAGGAAAGATTAATATAATAAAGGCATTACAGGCTATATGCGGGAATAACGACAATTCATCATTGCTTTGTATTTTTTCTGGATTCCGGATCAAGTCCGGAATGACGTTTTCGGAAATGAGGCATCAGGCTGCATCAATGATAACCTTGATACCCACTTTACCTGTCTTCTCTCGCCCGCTTCGCTTGAGTACACTGAGAGCACTGAGGAAAAAAGGTTTTGATAAGAGATTAACTCTGTGAACTCCGTGATCTCGGCGAGAGGATCTATTTTACGTTTATTCTCTCGCCCGCTTCGCTTGAAAAAACAAAGAACGCGGAGAATATTTTTTTGGAGGAAGCTTAACGGGAAATTTTATTGGTTTACCCAATTTTCTATTTTTAAACCATCCACACGACTGAATCCTTTTTCATTATTTGTAACCAGTATATAATCATAACTTAGCGCGTGAGCGGCGATCAATAAGTCATTACTTCCGATAATGTTCCCCTTTTCCTCAAGTGCTGAACGAACGTCTCCATATGCAATTGCGGCCTTTTGATCAAAAGATTTAATCTCCAATAGTTCGGCCAATTCATTTAATCTTGCAATATTGTGTTCAATCTGATGGCTTTTCTTTGCACCATTCATTAATTCAGCAAATGTTATGGCGGATATGGAAAGATCCCCAGGCTGTAGCCGCTGAAAATAATTCAAAACGCTTCTTGGTTTTTTCCTAATGATATAAATACAAATATCCGTATCCAGCATATACATCAAAAGGATTCCCGTTCCTGAACAGGCGGTTGCTCTCGGCCGTTTTCCATAAGATCATCGGATAATTCGGTTAAAAGCTCAAATACACGTTCCAAATTCCGGGGCCTTTTTTTAAGAACCACCTCGTCTCCTCTTCGAAAAATTTGAACCTCCGATACATCGAATTGGAATTCTTTCGGCAATCGTACCGCCTGAGAATTACCACTTTTAAAAATTTTCGCTGTGTCCATGGCCCCTCCTTATCTCATAATTGTATATACATAGAGTATATACAACCTAAAGATTGTGTCAAATCCGTTTCATTTTTGTTTTTTTGCCATCGCCCTTTATTGAAGGATTGCTGCACTTCTAAAAAAGCAAGGGACACCGATTCCCTCAAATGACATCTGGATTGCCGCACAAACATTTGAAACAGGTTCGGAGCTCGTCACCATGGATCAGCATTTTCAAAAAGTTCAAGGTCTCATTTTTCATCTTTTCAAATAATATCAAAAATTTTTAAGCGATAACGCTCCACAAGTTGAAGAGCAAGGTAACCCGATTTAAATCACTACATTCAATCAATTTTCTATTCATCAGAAATCTGAACACCGAGTTGATTTAAAAATTTAATCAGATCTTTATAACCGCTTTCTGCTATATATCGAAGTGTGCTTTTATCCAGTTCCTGATATTCATGAACGGCAATATTACGAAAGCCTGTCATGGCCGTTAGTGCTTGCTCCATATCCCGAGAAATCAGCTTTGCTTTTGCCAGTAATCGAAATCCATCGCCGCTGCTCTGGGGCATGCCCAAGCGTTTCTGAGCTACAATATACATCGCAAGATCAATCGCAGCCTGACAAGCACGTTCAATATTTAGCGTAAGGGCATCAAGATGGGTAAAATTTTCAAGCTCTTGATCTGATGCATATTCTTCTTTAATTCTCCGAATGCAACGTTCAATAACAGCAGCCTTATTCAAAATTATATCATCCGGAGATATAGACATCTTCTACTTCCTTTCGCTCAATTTTTAATTGAGCGTATAATCCAAGAACTGTTGCAATAAAAAGACGACAGTATATGTCATCGATTTCATATATACACTTACCCTTTAAAATTGCCTCTCTGGTGTATATCAGATTTTTACTGCTCAAAATACCGATATCAACCTCACGCCCGCAATTTTCTTCAAGTAGACTGCTTAATTTTAAAAGGTCCATTTGTATCAAAAATACCCCGGGGGAAGGCAAAACGGCTATATCAATATCACTGTCAGGCCTTAATTCTCCGTTAGCTGCTGATCCGAAGAGGTAGGCGGCTGCATAGCGGGGATCTTTTTTCAAAACAGTGCAAATCTTTTCTATTGTTATATCTGATAGCATCATATGGCCTGTTTAGACTTATTAAAATATCGAATCAGATTAAAAGATTACCTATTACCAAGAATTTATTCAATAAAAAGCCCCCTCTTCTACCCTATCTTTTTAATAGTTTTAATCACCGTCCGTCTCAGATGTTCAATACGCCTCAATGTGGAATGACTAAGCGGATCACGCTTTAAATCCTTGACCAGCCAAAGCGTGCCGTACGACCCTTTTCTATCTGTTATCCTTGTCTGATCCGGTGTAAGGGGAAGCTCCAGTTTCATAAGTGTTTTTCGCTTTAAAAACGAATTCCAGTCATTATCACGATCTTCGATTCTCTCCTTATTCCACCAAAGAAAAGTCGTGTTTTGGTTATCAAGGCATGCTTTGTTTTCAAATCGTAATTCAACGAGATCAAATTGCAGCCATTGAACAGCTTTGGACAGATTCTCCCACATAGGCATAGGCTGCAAAATGCATAACCGCTTCCGGGCGGCATTTAGTGATCACATCATCCAGACGCCCCCGATCTAGGATATCCCCTTTTTCCAAGGGGCCCCATTTGACGGCCCATGGAAAGCCGTAAACCAGATTGTCATACGGAATCAGTGTATATCCGCCCACAGCCAAGGCTTTGCTGGCATGGCTTCCGATATATCCGGCCCCGCCGGTGACGAGGATTCACTTTTGGTTGGAGTTCATTCTATAAAAATATTTTTGATATTAGCCGCTGACTTACGCAGATGAACACAGACAAAAAAACTGAAGAAAATTGATTTTGTAACTTCCCAATAAGCTCAGGCGTCCGCAAACAATAAAATTTAGCTCTATTAAATGAGGGGGCTATATTTCTTTTTGGAGTTTAGGCGTAAGCCTTTTATAAAATCCACCCGAACTTATTGATAAGTGACTTGATTTCCATATACTTTGCTAAAGTTCTCAAAAAACAAAAAGAAAAGACATGGAATTCTTCCAGGAATTTATTTAAAGCCACCTCTAAACTTTCTGAAGAATCTCAAAATACATCTCTCTGCTCATCCCTATTATGCGCATATTGTTTTTAATAACAAATGTCGGAACTTCTTTGTATTTCGGTATAACCACAGGCCTGATAGCGCCAGGATAATGATAAATATCATGATCTCCTTTTGTTCGCACATACACGCATCCAGCCATTTCAAAAATCCTGACCTGAATTTGATAGTGAGTCGGCTTGATTTGCATTAGACAGCAACTTCAATAGGCGTAAAGCCAACCAACTCTTTGCGAACACTTAAGATATCAGTATTATTTTCCTCCAATCCGCACTCTTCGAGTAGCTGTTCGAATGTTCCCATCTTTTTTGTCTCTTCAACATTGATAAGTATAGCATCTATAAGGTTTTTCTTAGCTTGATGAACATCTTCGCCACAGGAAGCAATATCCAGCTCAGGACAATAAGAGACATACATATTACCTTCTTTCCATATCTCCTCAGTCAATCGTATTTTCATTATATTCCCTCCTTTTTTCCTCTTCAGTTGGATGTTTTATCCTCTGAAATATTATTCTCACAAAAAGAGAAGCGGCTCTGATTATAGTCAGCGAACCAATATTTTGCCCGACAGATTCTATATTTGTGCCATAAACCCAGTTGAATTTTAAATTATCAGCGAACTTAAATAGTTAATTCCTCTTCGAACCTCAATATTTTTTTCCTGTTTTTCCCTTTTTAAATGCAGGACGAGCTGGATTCCGGCAATATTGTACCGTTTATTAAAATTAATAAGGGCTTTTCCTGGTTCAGGGTTTGATCGTTTTACTTCAATCATCAATTCGGGTTTATTGTCATTTACAATGCAAAAATCGACTTCCGCACCATCTTTGGTCCTTAAATAATTTAAAGCATATGGAAGTCCTTTAAAATCAACCATTCCATAGACATGCTTTAATAAACTGAGAGCTGCAAGGTTTTCAAACCGGATCCCTTCATCTCCTTTAACCAAGCCGGTATCAAAAAAATATATTTTGGGTTCTTTTAAAATCGACCGGGCGATATTTTTTGAAAACGGTGTCACTTTGAATATGATATACAATGATTCAAGTATTTGGATATATTTTTTGACTGTATTGGGGGCGATTTGAATATCTTCGGCAATTGACTTGTACGAAACAGGAGAACCGACCCTGGACCTCAGTAAATCCAGAAGCAGCTGCATTGCTCTGAAATCATGAATATTTTCAAAATCAAGAACATCAGTACGTATCAGTCCGTCTATGTACTGACTTCGCCAACGATACGCATCCACATCCTCTTCTGCCAGCAACGGCTCAGGAAAACCACCGCGGCCAATCAATTTTTCAATATCAGGAGACTCATTTATATGCGAAATTTCTGCAACAGAAAAAGGCAACAGCCTGTGCCTGAAAAACCTACCTGCCAGGGAATCACCGCTTTGCCTGAAAGCTTCAAGCCGTGCACTCCCGGTTACAAGAATCATCATATGATCAGGTTTTGTATCATAAACCCCTTTTAGATAGTTTTTCCACCCCTTCATCTTATGGAGTTCATCAAGAATCAGAAGATCTGTTTTTTCAAGCCATGCCTCATTTTTAATAATCTGCCTGTCTTCGAAACTGTCAAAATTTAAATACACACTTTGCGGAAAAGATTGGGCGATTTCCATTGCAAGCCAGGTTTTTCCAACCTGCCTTGGGCCGGTAATAAAGACCATTTTTCTCTTAAGATCGTTTTTAATATATTCTGTCTGCTGACGTTTCATAGAATTTTATCAGGTTTCTTAAAAGCTTTAAATATTGACTATTTTGCATCAACTTGCACAAAAGTCAAGACTATTCAGCAAGATGTTGCAAAATAGTCGATATTCTGCATTTATGATTTCAAGAAATTGAATAATAAATCTGGTTATCCACTTTAGTTAAGTTAATAAATTTAAACTTGATGACCAGCATTTATTTTCCTGGATACCCACCTTCGTGGGTATGACGACACCGGGTTCATTGGCGGCAATTAGACGTTTTGTCATTCCCGAGTAGTCGGGAATCCAGAGTTATTTTAATGGGTAATCAAGAAAATCCAAGCCAACTTAATCGAAATGAATAACCAGATAAATAAATTTACAGTATCCTGCTACATCAACTTTTCAAAATAATCGATTGTACTTTTCAAACCTTCTTCCAGTTCAATCTTGGGTTCCCATCCAAGTGTTTCTTTGGCAAGGGTTATATCTGGCTGACGCTGAGTCGGATCATCGGTTGGCAA
>CAZQLG010000014.1:0-20801 GCA_964594105.1 uncultured Desulfococcus sp.
AATATTCCGCCAAGAATAAGTAAAAAAGCCCCGATAATAACCATCAACAGCCACAGCGGCATATTCACAACATAGTTTGCTGCATCCTGAATCGGTTCCCACGCAATAGTGTCAATCCAGTCAAAATTCTCTTCATGAAGAATATCAACCAGTGCTTGATGTGTATTAACATCCTGCTGTTGGTTGTAAGCATTTAAATTACCGGATTTACCCATAAAATTTCCAAGTTCACGATAAGAAAAAAAACAAATACCGCCAATCAGTGATGACATTCCAAAAAAGTTAATTTTTTTCATAAAATCCTCTCTGTTTGTCGACAAATAGAAAAATAGTCTCGAACAATCTATCTTTTCTATATTATATTAATACTCACCACTTTTAATTAAAAAGAATCAGGAAAATTCTGCTTTTAAAAATTCACGGTTCAAACGGGCTATCTCTAAAATGGATATTCCCTTGGGGCATTCTACTTCACATTCGGCTTCATTGGAACAGTTTCCAAAACCACATTCATCCATTTGTCTCACCATTGACTGGACACGCTTGGCGGCTTCTACCCTTCCTTGCGGAAGCAGGGCAAATTGCGATACCTTGGCACTGACAAACAACATGGCCGACGCATTGGGACAAGATGCCACACATGCCCCGCACCCAATACAGGCAGCGGCATTAAATGCGGTTTCAGCCACTTCCCGGGCAATGGGCAACGCGTTGGCATCCGGGGCACCACCGGTATTAACGGAAATATATCCACCGGCGGCAATAATTTTATCCAAAGCGCTTCTATCGACAATTAAGTCTTTAATAAGCGGGAAAGCGCGTGATCGCCAGGGTTCGACCACAATGGTATCGCCATCTGAAAAATGGCGCATATGGAGCTGGCATAAAGTGGTTTCTTTTTCATGCCCATGCGCCCGACCGTTTACCATAGCACCGCACATACCGCAAATACCTTCCCTACAGTCATGATCAAACGCGATGGGTTCTTTTCTGTTTTTCGTCAGGTCTTCATTCACCACATCCATCATTTCAAGAAATGACATGTCAACAGAGATATCTCTGGCATAATAGGTTTCCAGTCGCCCTTTTTTTTCTTCACGGTTCTGGCGCCATACCTTTAGTGTTAAATTAATTGTTTTTGATATCATTTGTAGCTCCTCTGGCTTAATTCAACATTTTCAAATGACAGTGACTCCTTGTGAAAATTGGGCTTTTGATCATCACCCGTAAACTCCCAGGCGGCAACATGACAAAAATTATCATCATCTCGTTTTGCTTCATTTTCTTGTGTTTGAAAAGCAGTATTAAAATGACACCCGCAGGATTCTTTTCGTTCCAATGCGTCATTAATCATGAGTTCGCCGAATTCCAGAAAATCAGCAACGCGTCCGGCATTTTCAAGGCTTTGATTTAGGTCTTTCTCTCTTCCCGGCACATAGACATTCTTCCAGAATTCTTTTTTTAATTTTTTAATTTTGGAAAGTGCTTCAAGCAGCCCTTCTTCGTTTCTTGACATCCCGCAATGTTCCCAGAGGATCAGCCCAAGTTCCCGATGGAATTCTGAAACAGTCCGATTCCCATTTACTGAAAGAAGTTTTGCGACCCTCTCCTGAATCTGTTTAACGCTTTGTTTAAATTCTTCCGATTCGGCCGCATGGACTTGAGCAAAGGAAGCCTGGGCCAGATACCCGCCAATCGTATAGGGAATCACAAAATATCCGTCTGCCAGCCCCTGCATCAAGGCACTGGCTCCCAGACGATTGGCACCATGGTCAGAAAAATTGGCTTCTCCCAAAACAAAAAGGCCGGCAATGGTGCTCATCAGGTTGTAATCCACCCACAACCCGCCCATGGCGTAATGAGCGGCGGGATAAATCATCATAGGGGTTTTATAAGGGTTTTCACCGGTTATTTTATGATACATTTCAAAAAGATTACCATATTTACCGGCGATCACCGCTTCACCGTATTGTTTAATGGCATCTGCAAAGTCAAGATATACGGCCAGACCGGTTTCACCGACCCCTTTTCCTTGGTCGCATTGTTCCTTGGCATTTCGGGAGGCCACATCCCGTGGGACAAGATTCCCAAAACTGGGATATTTATTCTCCAAATAATAGTCCCTTTCCGACTCTGGAATATCGTTGGGCCGACGTTTATCCCCTGGTTTTTTAGGCACCCATACCCGACCGTCATTTCGCAAACTTTCACTCATCAATGTTAATTTTGATTGAAATGTGCCATGAACCGGAATACAAGTGGGATGAATCTGGGTGAAACAGGGGTTGGCAAAATAAGCGCCCTTTTTATAAGCCCGAAAAGCGGCCGTAACGTTGGACGCCATCGCATTGGTGGAAAGATTAAACACATTGGTGTAACCGCCGGTTGCCAGAACAACGGCATGGGCTTCATAGGTTTCAATGTCACCGGTGATAAGATTTCTGACGACGATTCCCCTGGCTTTGCCGTCGACAAGGACCAGATCCATCATTTCCCTGCGCGGAAAAATCTTTACCATGCCTGCTGAGACCTGACGCATAAGTGCGCTGTAAGCGCCCAGCAACAACTGCTGACCGGTCTGGCCTTTTGCGTAAAATGTTCGGGATACCTGGGCGCCGCCAAATGACCGGTTATCCAGAAATCCGCCATAATCCCGGGCAAACGGAATCCCCTGGGCAACACAATGGTCGATAATCTGATTGCTTATTTGAGCCAGTCGATACACATTGGCTTCCCTTGATCTGAAATCACCCCCCTTGACCGTATCATAAAACAGCCGCCATACACTGTCTCCGTCATTGGCATAATTCTTGGCAGCATTAATGCCCCCTTGCGCGGCAATACTGTGGGCCCTTCGGGGACTGTCCTGAATACAAAAGCTTTTAACATGATATCCTAACTCAGCAAGGGTGGCGGCTGCCGAAGCGCCGGCAAGCCCGGTGCCAACAACAATAATTTGAAACTTTTTTTTATTTGCCGGATTCACCAGTTTTAAATTAAACCGGTGGTGGTCCCATTTATCAGTCAAAGGGCCTTCCGGAATTTTTGCGTCTAAGTTCATAATCTTACCTTGATAAACTCTTAAAAATTCATATTCCGATGGCAAAATAAAAAGTTCACCAATCGCATAACAATTGGCAAGGCGCGCAAATCCTGAGCAATAATTAGTACTTATTGTACTTTGAAGCAGCGAAGGATGCAGCGCAACGCAGAAGTTGGACTTTTTACAAAGCCATCATTCCTTCATTACATGATAAAGCTGACATACACAGGGATAAAACCAAATCCGACGGCGGCAAACAGGCTGAAAAGAAATCCGACCCCTTTAATTGCCGGCATATACTTGGGATGGTTGGCACCAAAAGTCTGGAAAAGACTCCAGAAACCATGACTGATATGAATCGCGACAATTAATACCGCTATGGTATAAAAAATAACATACGGCAGCATGTCAAATGTCGTATCAATTGCCTGGAATACTGTTTGTCGGGAATGATCAATAAAATGGAAATTCAGTAAATGAATAACCACAAAAACCAGAATGGCCACACCGGTATACGGCATGGTTGCAGATCCGATCGTGCGTCCACCGGCATTCTTATTAACCTGATATCGAATGGGCCGTGCCTGTAGGTTCTGCCAGAACAGTATTAAACCGGTGGAAATATGAATAACGGCAAATGTCAGCAAGCCAAACTCAGCGACATAAATGAATGGGCCTAAGGCATGAAGGTGTTCAACATATGACAGGAAAAAATCTTTTCCGCCATAAAGCGTTAAGTTGCCGATTAAATGGATTAAAAGAAAAAGAGAAAAGCCAAGGCCGGTAAGTGCCATCAGTAACTTCTTACCGATTGAGGAGGCAATCATGTTAAAAAACCAGTTCATCACACGTTCTCCAGATGACGTATCATCAATAATTTGATTGGTCGTTGCCGGAAAATAAATAAATTCACCGATTATCCGGCATGCAATTTATCAAGGTGTAAAAATTTCAGCACACATTCCACCAATATATCCCAGATTTTCACAGACATGGACACCGGCATTCTGCAAGGCTTTAATTTTAGCTGACGCTGTACCGCTGTTGCCGCTGATAATGGCTCCGGCATGGCCCATGCGTCTGCCCGGAGGAGCAGTGATTCCGGCAATAAATCCAATAACCGGTTTGCTTACATTTGACGTGATATAATCTGCGGCATCTTCTTCGGCATTCCCACCGATTTCACCGACCATGACAATACCTTTTGTTTCAGGATCAGCTTCAAATGCTTCCAGACAATCAATAAAACTGGTTCCGTTAACCGGGTCTCCGCCGATACCGATGCAGGTCGTCTGTCCGATTCCCTGGCCGGTGAGTTGAAAAACCACCTCATAAGTCAACGTTCCAGACCTGGATACCACACCGATGGGTCCTCCGGGTTTATGTATCTTGGCAGGCATAATACCAATTTTCGCCTCACCGGGCGTGATAATCCCGGGACAGTTCGGGCCAATCAGGCGGGATGTGGAACCGTTGAGCACCTGTTTAACTTTCATCATGTCCAGCACCGGAATCCCTTCGGTAATGGCAATAATCAGTTCAATGCCGCCATCTATTGATTCCATTATTGCATCAGCGGCAAAGGACGGTGGGACAAAAATCATACTGCAGTTGGCCTGTGTTTTTTTCACTGCTTCGGCAACACCGTTGAATACCGGAATACCGTCCATATCAAGATCGCCTTTTCCCGGTGTTACACCGGCAACCACGTGGGTGCCGTATTCAACACACTGACGGGTATGAAACTGACCTTCCTTGCCGGTTATGCCGGAGACAAGCAGTCGCGTATCGGAATTAACGAAAACACTCATTTGAATTAAACTTCCTTATTGTCAAAAATCATTTGTTTACTTTATGCCGATACAATCTTTGCCACAATCTCACCCGCTGATTTCATGTCATCAGCAGTGAACAGTTCAAGCCCGGATTCCGCAAGAATCTGTCTTCCGGCTTCGACATTTGTTCCTTCCATCCTGACAACCAGCGGCACATTAATCTCCGTTTTCCGGGCTGCCTCAACAACGCCATTTGCCAGAATATCACACCGCAGAATGCCGCCGAAAATATTAATCAATATGGCTTTTACCTTGTCATCGCTGAGAATAATCTTCAATCCGTTTTCAACCATTTCAGCGGTTGCGCCGCCACCCACATCCAGAAAATTGGCCGGTTCAGCGCCTGCCAATTTGATCGTATCCATAACAGCCATGGCCAAGCCTGCGCCATTAACCATATTCCCGACCGTTCCATCAAGATTAATATAATTTAAATTATGTTTTGATGCTTTAACATCTAATGGATCTTCTTCATCAAGATCTCTATACGCCAACAGGTCTTTATGACGGAACAACGCATTATCATCAAAATCCATTTTGGCATCTAATGCCAGCACCTTATTTTCTTGGGTAATAACCAGCGGGTTAATCTCAACCATCGAACAGTCGTTTTCAATAAACAATTGATAAAGATTAGATAGCATTTGAGAAAATTCTTTAATAACAGGAGCCGGAAGATTTAATCCAAAGGCGACTTTCCGGCAGTGAAATGGCAGAATACCGCTTAACGGATTGATATGAACCTTTATAATCTTTTCAGGAGTGGCAGCTGCGACCTCTTCGATATCCATTCCGCCGGCTTCGCTGGCAATCACAAGAATACAGGCGGTTTCCCGGTCCGAAATAAGACTCAAATATAATTCCTTCTCTATGTTTACGCCTTCTTCCACCAGTACCTTTTTAACGACTTTGCCTTCAGGTCCTGTTTGATGTGTCACCAGATTCATTCCAAGAATCGCGTCCGCATGTCGAGTAACCTCATCAAGCGAATAGGATAGCTGCACACCACCACCCTTTCCCCGGCCACCAGCATGAATCTGTGCTTTCACCACCACGGGGAAGTGGCCGATTTCTACTGCTATTTGTCTGGCCTTTTCAGAATCAAGCGCCAGCTCCCCACCAGGGGTCGGCACCTGATATTTTCTGAAAATCTGTTTTGCCTGAAATTCATGAATTTTCATACATTTTTCTCCAGCCGGAAACTATCCGATCACACAGAGTACATCATTTTTGGAAACAGAATCACCACTCTTGTAATTGATTGCTTTAATCGTTCCGCTGACCGGCGCAGGCAATGAATTTTCCATTTTCATGGCTTCAAGCACCACAACGGGATCCCCTTTTTCCACCGAGTCTCCCACTTCTTTCGAATAGCTGACAATCATTCCAGGCATCGGCGCTGTCAAAGGGGTGCCATCTGCATTAGCAGCAGCGGATTTTGCTGCCGGTGCGACGGATTTTGGTGCCGGTGCGACGGGTGCAGGAGCAGCTGGGATGGCGGCTCTCGGTGCGGATGGCATCGGGGATGGTTTTTGGACCGGTGCCTGATAGGGCATCGCAGGCACTTGCGGCGGCGGCGCATATGTTATGATCGGCTGTCCGCCGGGCTCATCAACGCTTACTTCAAAATATTCATCTTCGATAAATACATTAAATGTCCGGGTGCTCTCACCTTTTATCGGTGCATCAACAGAAATTTTATCCACCAGCTTGCCGGCCTTGGCTTTTGCCATGATCTCATCTGCTTTTTTGACATCTTCAAGGGTTCGGGCTTTAAGAGAATCCGGCGGCGTTTCTTTTCCGTATTTATACATGAGAAATTTTTTACCGGTCACCGGGTATAAGGTATATAAGATAATGTCTTCAAAATCAGTTGTCAGACCGTTGAGTTCCTTGGTAGCTTTTTCCAGTTCAGGTTCAAGGACTTCTCCGGGACGGCATGTGATTGGTTTGGTGCCCCGGTCATATCCTTTTAACGCTTTTTTCTGGAGTTTTGAACTGATGGGAACGGCTGTTTTTCCGTATAGTCCGTAACACAGATCTTTTACCTGGGCCGTAATCATCTTATAATCTTCATCGTCATCATCAAACAAAACATTATTCACTGTTTGGGTCCCAACAATCTGGCTGGTCGGTGTAACCAGCGGAATCTGACCGAGATCTTTTCTTACCCGGGGCAGTTCGGCAAATACTTCATCGATCCGATCCAGGGCATCCATTTCCCGCAACTGATTCACCAGATTGGAAAGCATTCCGCCAGGGGTTTGATGCAGCAGAACGTTAATATCAATAATCGACACCTTTGAATCATCTAAAAGATGCTTGTATTTGGGAAGCACTTCTTTTTCGAAAACCACGTTAATTTCAGCCAGTTTCTTTATGTCAAAACCGGTATCCCGGTTGGTCCCGATTAAAGTCATCACCAACGGCTCCACCGCAGGATGCGATGTCCGATACGCATAACTGCTCATGCAGGTATCAATGATATCCACACCAGCCTCAACAGCCTTTAAATGCGTCATGGATGCCATTCCGGAAGTAAAATGACTGTGCAGATGAATCGGTATATCCGTTGTTTCCTTTAACGCTTTAATCAGCTCAAACGCATCATAGGGGGCCATTAAACCGGCCATGTCCTTTATACAGATACTGTCCGCCTGCATTTTTTCAAGGTCTTTGGCTTTATTAATATAGTAATCCAGGTTGTAGACGTCTCCGCCCATACGCGGTTCGGTTAATGAATAACAGATGCATCCCTGAAAATGTTTGTCGCAGTCCTTAATGGCGGAAACCACTGTTTCAAAATTCCGGAAATCGTTTAATGCGTCAAATGTTCTGAATATATCCATCCCGTTTTCCGCTGCTTTTTCAACAAACGCTCGGGCGACATCATCCGCATAGTTGCGGTATCCGACAATATTTTGTCCTCTCAGCAACATGGAAAAGGGCGTTTTCTTAATGTATCGCTTTAAGGTACGAAGTCTCTGCCAAGGGTCTTCATTTAAAAATCGATGCATTGTATCAAAGGTTGCACCACCCCAGACTTCCATGCCCCAGAAACCGATTTCATCCATCATTTCAGCGACCGGTATCATGTCTTCGGTTCGTCCTCTGGTGGCAAAAAGAGACTGATGCCCGTCTCTGAGTGTCAAATCCTGAATTTTTACCGGATTATCTGCTTTTGGGCGGTTCTCATAATCTTTAATTGGCTGCATTTTTACTTTAAAATGATCACTCATTGGAATCTCCTCATTAATATCGTGTGACAAATAAATAATTGACGGCTTCGTAAAAAGTCCAAATTCTGTGTTGCGCTGCATTCCTCGTTTCTTCAAAGTACGCTAAGTACGAATCATCACTCAGAATTTGCGCGCCTTGCCAATTTTATGAGATTGGTGAACTTTTATACTTTGCCGTCGGAATTCGGCGTTTTACGAGACTATCAAATAATTGTTTTATAATAAATTACGGATGATCAAATAATCATCAAAATTTCTGTTTTGATCCGTGAAAAAACTTCATCTGCACCATTGATCGCATCTGCATCTGCTGCTGCCGCCCGCTCATGCCCCAAAAATTAACACCCAACGGCGATTGTTCTTTCGTTTCAGTCATTGCAGGTGTAAAATGAACACTCTGAGACTGGGAGAAAGCCATCGCTTCGTGCTCAGACTTTATATAATTGACGACTGCTGCTATTACGGCAATTTTCTTTTTTTTTCCCGACATACCATCCTCAATTTATTTTTCGTTTAGAATCATAGCATCAATGGACGCATCAAGACCTTACTTTTAAGCAGGAATATTACCATGTTTTTTCGGCGGCAACGTCTGCCGTTTGTTGTACATGATCTCCAGTGTTTCAATTAAACGCATCCGGGTTTCGCTGGGAACAATCACATCATCAATATATCCACGGCTGGCCGCACAATAAGGATTGGAAAAAAGTTCACGGTATTCTTCAATCTTTTCCTGGCGCTTGGCCTTGGGATCGTCCGCGCTGTTAATCTCTTTACGGTGAATAATATTTGCCGCGCCATCTGCGCCCATTACGGCAATCTCAGCGTTGGGCCATGCAAAAGCGAAATCCGCGCCCAGATGTTTCGAAGACATGGCAATATATGCCCCACCATAATCTTTACGGACAATAACAAGCAATTTGGGGACGGTTGCTTCAGCGTAGCACCATAAAAGTTTTGCACCATGACGGATAATGCCCCCCCATTCCTGATTACTGCCCGGCATATATCCGGGAACATCCGACAGCGTCAATAATGGGATATTAAAGGCATCACAAAAACGAATAAATCGTGTGGCCTTATCAGACGCGTCGATATCCAGACACCCGGCCATTACTTTGGGCTGATTTGCAATAATGCCGATGGGCTTTCCGTTGAGGCGGGCAAAACAGACAATAATATTCTGCGCAAAATGCTGATGAGGTTCAAAAAACTCCCCATTATCAACGATACTGCGAATCACCTCTTTCATGTCATAGGACTGGCTCGGATCATCCGGAAGAAGGGTATCAAGTGCTGTCGCAATCCGTTTGGGATCGTCCGATACAGGGTGAATCGGCGGGTCTTCCATATTATTTGAAGGCAGATAAGAAAGCAGAAGTTTGATATTATTGATCGCATCTTCATCAGATTCACAGGCAAAATGCGCCACGCCGCTTTTCTCGTTATGTGTCATGGCACCACCGAGTTCTTCAAATGTAATGATTTCTCCGGTCACTGATTTAATGACTTCAGGCCCGGTAATAAACATATGGCTGGTATTTTTGACCATAAACACCCAGTCGGTCATGGCCGGAGAATACACTGCCCCGCCTGCTGTCGGTCCCATAATCGCGGAAATTTGGGGTATCACACCCGAGCATTGTGAATTCCGATAAAAAATTTCGCCGTAACCGCACAGGGCATCAACGCCTTCCTGAATGCGTGCTCCGCCCGAATCATTCATTCCGACGACCGGCGTTCCGGCCTTGTGCGCCATATCCATAATTTTACAAATTTTTTTGGCATGCATTTCTCCAAGGGAACCGGCACGTGACGTAAAATCCTGGGCATATGCAAATACCGAACGGCCGTCAACATGTCCATAACCGGTAACCACGCCATCGGACGGAATGTCGGTATCTTCCATTCCAAAATTAACACATCGATGTTTGACAAACATATCAATTTCGCGAAACGTGCCGGAATCAAAAAGCACATTCAATCTTTCCCGTGCTGTCAGTTTGCCTTTTTCCTTATGTTTGGCCACATTTTTTTCACCACCATGCGCCAGCGCCCTACTCTTTAACGCCTTCAATTCATTAATTTTATCTGAAATACTACCCATATTCCTATCCTTTCATCTCAACATAAACGCAACCATTCTTAAAATTGTAAAATTTTTTATAATGTAACAAAAAAAATAATTAATCAAGTATATCCGGATTGAGTCAATGAATTTAGTGTTTTAAAGAATTTAATAATTTATTCACTGCCGTCACAGGTGTTGATGTCCCCCTTTTAACCGCCCGTGTTAATTCAGGCAATGATTTTTTCACCGCAGGGATTTGATAAAACCAGTCTTTTAACCCTTCGTCCAGTAACGACGTCATCCATTGAAGGGACTGCTTTTTTCGTTTTTGTGCCAACGCACCGATATCAGACATTTTTTGATGGTAATTTAAAATAATCTGCCATACACCGTCAATTCCCGTCATATTTAATGCACTACAGGTTAAAACCGGTGGTGACCATTCAGCAGTGGTGCTTGAATACAGGTGAAGCGCATCCGCATAAATTTTTTTGGCCTGCAGCGCTTTAACCTGATTATCGCCATCCGCTTTATTTATAATAATAGCATCGGCCAGTTCAAGAATACCCCGCTTGATGCCCTGAAGGTCATCTCCGGCACCGGCAAGCATTAACAGGAGAAAAAAATCAACCATACCGGCGACACTCACCTCCGATTGACCGACCCCGACGGTTTCTATCATAATGACATCAAAACCGGCGGCTTCACAAACGAGAAGAGATTCACGTGTTTTACGGGATACGCCGCCAAGCGTGCCACCGGACGGTGATGGACGGATAAACGCATTTTTATGGACAGACAGTTTTTCCATACGGGTCTTATCACCCATAATACTGCCGCCGCTGGTCGTACTGCTTGGGTCCACCGCCAGGATCGCAATGCGCTGTCCGCGTTCGACCAGCCGCATTCCAAGACTTTCAATAAATGTACTCTTACCAACACCCGGGACACCAGTAATCCCTACCCGAATGGCATTGCCTGTAAACGGCAGGATGCGGTCAATGACATCTGCAATCAAATCCTGATGTTTTGGCAGGGAACTTTCGACCAGCGTAATGGTCTTGGCAAGGGCCTTGCGGTTTCCGGAGCAGACGCCGGAAACATAATATTCAGGATCGTTTTCCATTACTTATTCTCTAACGCATTCAATACCTGGTTAGCCGATTCAGTAATCACGCTGCCCGGACCAAAGACTTTTGAGACCCCGGCATCATAGAGGAAATCATAATCTGTCGGTGGTATAATACCACCGACCACCACCAGTACATCATCAGCGCCCTGCTCTTTCATGGCGGCAATCAATTCGGGAACCAGAATTTTATGCCCTGCCGCCAAGCTGGATACACCGACCACATGAACATCATTTTCAACCGCCATGCGCGCCGCTTCTTCAGGCGTCTGAAACATGGGGCTGATATCCACATCAAAACCAAAATCCGCAAAAGCGGTGGCCACCACCTTGCTTCCCCTGTCATGCCCGTCCTGGCCCATTTTGGCAACCAGTATTCTCGGTCTGCGCCCTTCTTTTTCAGCAAATACATTTGTGCGTTTGCGAAGAGAGGCAATAATTTCATTATCCTGATATTCGGATGCATATATGCCGGAAATACACTGGGTGGTGGCAACATAACGGCCAAACACCTTTTCCATGGCATCGGATATTTCTCCCACCGTTGCCCGTTTGCGAATTGCATCAATGCTGACTTCAAGTAAATTCCCGTCATTTTCCGCACATTTTGTAATTGCGGCAAGGGCTTTTTCAACCGCAACGCTGTCTCTTTTTTCTTTAATGTCTTTGAGTCTGGCCACTTGTTGATCACGGACTTCACCCGATATGGCACGAACTTCCATCGGCGCTTCATCTTTAACCTGGTATTTATTGACACCGACGATCACATCTTTTCCCTGATCAATCCTTGCCTGACGACGCGCAGAAGATTCTTCAATCCTCATTTTGGGCATACCGGAAACAATTGCTTTGGCCATGCCGCCCAGTTCATCAACTTCATTAATTATCTTGCGTGCCGCACAAATAATCGAATCCGTCAACGACTCAATATAGTACGACCCACCCAGCGGATCAACCACACGGGTGACCTGAGACTCTTCCTGAACAATAATCTGCGTGTTTCTGGCCACTCGCGCAGATAAATCAGTCGGCAGACTGACTGCTTCATCAAAAGAATTGGTATGCAAAGACTGGGTTCCGCCCAAAACTGCGGCAAGACACTCGAGGGTTGTGCGAATGATATTGTTATAAGGGTCCTGCTGTGTCAAACTCCAGCCGGATGTCTGACAATGGGTTCGAAGCATCAACGACGTGGGATTTTTTGGATTAAATTGCTTCATCAGGTCTGCCCACAAAAATCGGGCCGCCCGGAGCATGGCAATTTCCATAAAAAAATTCATGCCAATGCCAAAGAAAAAAGACAACCGCGGTGCAAAATCATCAATATTCATCCCGGCATTTAAGGCGGCTTTGACATATTCTATTCCATCCGCAATCGTAAAAGCGGTCTGAAGAACGGAGTCCGCGCCAGCCTCCATCATGTGGTACCCGCTAATGCTTACCGTATTGTATTTAGGCATATTTTTTGAACAATACCCAATAATATCTGAAACAATCCGCATGGATGGTTCCGGGGGATAAATATAGGTATTGCGTGTCAGGTATTCTTTTAAAATATCGTTTTGAATGGTTCCCATCAGTTTATCCTGGGAAACGCCCTGCTCTTCTACAGCAACAATGTAACCGGCAAGAACCGGCAAAACCGCACCATTCATGGTCATGGAAACCGACATTTTATCTAAAGGGATCCCATCAAATAATATCTTCATATCCTCAATGGAATCTATCGGAACGCCTGCTTTGCCGACATCCCCGATGACCCGGGGATGGTCGGAATCATATCCGCGATGGGTGGGCAGATCAAACGCAACAGACAGGCCCTTTTGTCCGGCCGCCAGATTTTTGCGGTAAAACTGATTGGATTCTTTTGCGGTTGAAAAACCAGCATATTGACGAATCGTCCAGGGTCTGTTCGTATACATGGTTGCCCGGACACCACGGACAAAAGGGTCGACGCCAGGGAGAGTATTTACAAATTCAAGGCCCTCAAGATCTTCCGCAGTATATAAGGGTTTTATATCGATTTCTTCAGGGGTCGGTTTCTTCAGCTCATCAACCGGGGTTCCCCTTAATTCTTTTTCTGCCATTTTTTGCCAGTTAGCAATATCCGCATGATCTGTCATGTCCAATATCAATGCTCCTTTTACAAAATAATTTATGATGCTTTCAAAAAAAATACCAGAATGGTTAAGTTAAAAATTCCATATAGAAGGCGTCGTGGTTTTTCAGACAGGAAATTCATACATGTAGTATTTTGAGTGGCTGAAAAACCGCTACAACGTAGTAGATGGGACTTTCACGACGCCATTAACGTTCACATAATTCCACAAGCACCCCGCTGGTTGCTTTGGGATGCAAAAATGCGATTTTTGCACCGCCGGCGCCAATGCGTGGCGTCTGGTCAATTAATCGGACACCCTTTTCTTTAAGTTCTGCCAGGGCATGTTCAATATTTTCCACACGAAAAGCGATATGCTGGATGCCCTCCCCTTTTTTATCAATAAACTTTGCAATCGGGCCATCCGGTGCGGTTGATTCCAGTAGCTCCACTTCACTTTCACCAACCGGGAAAAAAGCTGTTTTGACTTTTTGCGCTGCTACGGTTTCATCGCCTTCAAATTCCAGCCCAAGGACACCCGACCAGAAATCTTTGCCATTTTCAATACTGTTAACAGCAACCCCGAGATGATCAATTTTAAGAATTTTCATGCTGTACCCCTTTGATCATTTAATAAAATTGTATGATTAAGCCGTATTATTTTTTTATAATCCCAACAAAAAGAATTTCACACAAATTATCCGTCAACGCATCACAATCAATCTTATGATTATAAATCAATGCCGGAAGACAGTAATGTTCGATAGAACCCAGAATAAACTGCCGGATACTGGAAGGGACAATATCATCACGTATCTCACTGGATTTAATTCCCTCTTTGATTATCTTCATTAAAAAATCAGCATAATGTTTTATGATTTGATACGTTTCGCTTTCAAAATATCCTGGGAAATTACGGACTTCTAAAAGAAGAATTTTTGAAAAAACCCGGTCCGCATCATAATAATGAATGGTGGCCCATATAAATTTTCTAATTTTATTAATCCCACCCTTAATACCTTTTAAATCAAAGATAAGATTTGATACAAACTCATCCAAGTATTCAGACAAAACCGCATGAAGCAACCCTCTTTTGTCTTTAAAATGCCTGTAGATCAATGCTTCGTTAACTCCGGCCACACGGGATATTTCCGCTGTGGTAATTGAGTTGAAATCTTTGTCTTTAAGAAGCTGCTTCAATGCACTGGCTATTTTTTGACGACTCGGCGGCAGGGATTTATTTTTTGATGGTTCATTCATAATATCAGACTTATCCTTTTATGTAAGTATGTATTACTTATATTTAAGGATATGTCAATCTTTTTCAAAAATTCTTATTATGGTATTGATATGCTGCAATTAAAAGGGCGGTATTAATTTATTAAGCCTGTAAGTATTGCTTACTTTTTAAAATAAATACATTGAGAAAATATTCTTCAGGACTAAAGAGAAAAGGCGGTGTAAAAAATTTATCAGACGGTAATTTAATTTTTATGTTAAAAATGCTCGCTCATTTTGCGCAGTCAATACCTTTAGGCACTTTAGATCATTTTAGTCGCTTCACACTTTTTGAGTTTTTAAAACAAAAAAATTATTTAATACAGACTTTCCGTACTTCAAGAAGGTCGGTATACCCGCCAAATATTTTTTCAATACCGTCCTGTTTCAGTGTCGTCATACCTTCGACAATTGCCTGATCACGGATTTCAGCCATAGTGCAGCGGGTTTGGATCATCTCCTTGATCCGGTCCGTACCAATTAACAACTCGTGAATACCCATTCGGCCGCGATAACCGCTATTATTACACATATCACACCCTTCCGGCTTGTACAAAGTCAGATCACTGGTGTACGGAATATGTAAATTCTTTTGAAATAGTTCCGGGTCATATTCCCTGACCAGTTCATCATATTCGGATTTTGATGGATTGACTGGTTTCTTGCAATTTTTACACAGGGTTCTTACCAGACGCTGAGCCATAATAGCCAGCAATGCATCGGCAAAGTTAAAAGGATCCATACCCATATCCAGAAGACGGGTAATACTTTCAGGGGCGCTGTTGGTATGTAATGTGGAAAAAACAAGGTGACCGGTTAATGACGCTTCAATACCCATCTGGGTCGTTTCATGATCACGCATTTCGCCGACCATAATGACATCCGGATCAGCTCGCAAAAATGCCCGCATGGCGGTTGCAAAGGTAAACCCAATTTTGGGTTTGACCTGAACTTGGCGTAACCCTTTTTGCGTTATTTCAACCGGGTCTTCAGCCGTCCATATTTTGGTTTCGACTTTATTAATATATGATAATGCGGAATGCAACGTTGTTGTTTTACCGGAACCTGTTGGCCCGCAGACAAATACCAAGCCGTATGGTTTGACTATTGTTTCGATAAAACGATCGTAATTGCGTTCAGAAAACCCCATTTTATTTAGGGGAATAGGCTCTCCGGCAGCAAGGATTCTCATGACAACATCTTCGTTGCCCCCCTGAGTCGGGACTGTTGCCACACGAAGTTCAATATCTTTCCCACCATATTTTTTAAAACTGATTTTGCCGTCCTGGGGTTTTCGTTTTTCGGCAATATCCAGTTCCGACATAATTTTTATTCGGGAGATGACTGCATTTTTAAAACTGAAAGGAATTGTCTGATAAAGGTTACAGGCACCATCAACTCTTATACGGACATGGGTATTTTGCTTACCCGGGTATGGCTCTATATGAATATCAGAAGCACCGCGTGCATATGCGTCTAAAATAATCTTATTAACGAGTTGGACAACTGCACTGCTTTCTTCGGATACGCCAGCGGTTTCTTCTTCAATTTCATCATCTTCATTTTGGAGCTGAGAAAGAATGTCGTCAATTGAAGACGTTTCTTTTTCATCGGTGGTAAACAGATTAATAATTTTAAGGATGTCCTCTTTTAAGGCAAAGGCAAGTTTGATTTTGCGGCCTGAAAAAAGGGCGCGTATTTCATCCACACGCTGCATATCTTCGGGATTGTCAATCGCGATAAGGATTTCATCCTTTTCCATACGAATAGGAACCCATAAATTATTTCGCATGAATCCGACTTTAAGGCCTCTGAGCAGTTCGCCAGGAATCGGAAGGGTTTCATTATACATGATTAAAGGAAGATCATAATAACGGCTGAGGGCTTCAGCAATATCTTTTGGAGATATTTTTAAATCATCAATCAGAATACTAACAATGGGGATTCTCTTATCCCGCGAAGTCGCAATAGCTTGATTCAGCTCTTTTTGCGTTAAAATATGATTTTGAAGCAGGTAATCAAATTTACTCTTTCGAGAGGACGCCATCTTTTTCTGTTTATACAGCGCAATCCCCATAATATTTGATAATTCGGTAACATTTTCTTCATCGCCTTTATTAAAAGGGCCGCCACCTTTCCGGTTGATCAATTGCATCACGCCAAGGACAAATGATTTAAAAACAATCGGAACAACCAATACCTGCTGGGTACGAAAACCAGTCTTTTTATCCCAGTTTTTATTAAATTTTAATTCCTCATCAATATTTGCCAATTCAGATTCATCATATACATTTTTAATATTCAGCAATTTCTGATGAGCAGCGGCATAACCGGAAATACTTGTATTGGATATGGGAACCCTGATTTCAGAAACTTCATTACCGGATTTAAATCGTGACACCAGCTCACGTTTAATGCCATCAATATAATAAATAGTGATGCGTTCAGCATTGACCAGTTCAATAATATCATCTTTTAAATCAATCAGGATTTCATCAAGATTTAACGCCGCATAAATCGAATTTGATATTT
Organism: uncultured Desulfococcus sp.; assembly: GCA_964594105.1. Lineage (GTDB taxonomy): Bacteria > Desulfobacterota > Desulfobacteria > Desulfobacterales > Desulfosalsimonadaceae > SURF-3. The sequence goes on from CAZQLG010000014.1 coordinate 17,226, forward strand.
CCTGAAGCTTGGTACGGTATTTGACTTCTGATTTTAAATGCTGAATTGTACCATTACCATTAGTGCTCTTTGATTTAGATGTCTTTATACTGGTTCTTGAGGGCATATTATTCTCCAATCATGTTTTTTCTGAATCGCCGGAAAATGCGTGTGAATATTTTATATTTTTTGAGGAACATCTTGCCAGATTCTTAGCTTCACATGTGAAATGGCAATTTAGCATTATTTTTTGAATGGCCAATAATTTTGAATTTTTTTAACGCCACCGCCAATCAAAATGAATGAGATAAGATAAAAACTGAAACGGAAAAAATATAACCCGGAATTAAAATTAACCGTATCAGACATTTTTTCAATCACGACCGGCACGCGAAAAAAAACACCGACACCCATTAAAATCAAGGCAATTCCCCAGATTAATTGAGCCTTATTTTTATTATCCATTTTCAATTCAAACAGCTTACACGTGTTAAAAATATTTTCATGGTGGCGACTTACCACTATTTGAAAGAGTAACAGTGTTCATCTGTACTTCAAGTGCTCGGCAACAAAACAGATGCGGTGCCCTGTGAATGCTTACAATAATTTATACCCCTATTAAATAAGGCTGTCAACTTGGATTCTTTCCGGCAAAAAAGCAAGGATAGTTTGAGAATTTAAACGATTAACCGAGACATGAAATAAAATTAAAAAACATAGAATCAGCACGCCACCTCATCAAGTTCAAGCAGTTTGAAGTCAAATTCTGAACGTTTTGCTTCAACAGACACAGATAACAATTCAAATTCCTCAAAATCCCGGTCAATCTCATACTGACACTGATGCAGCTTTTGGGACACATCGGCAATTAACCTGCCGTCGTTTTTTTCAGTAACGGATTGCATTTTTTCATTAAGTTCCTGCAAATAATTTTCATTTGCGTCAATGATTCTTTCCAATTCATCAATTCTGCTTTCAAGGGATTTTAAAATTTTACCGCGTTCCGCGATGATTGCCGATCGGAGCCGCCGGATTTCCTTTTTATTCAGTTTTTCAGTTTTTGGGCAATCCGTCTCTTTTTTGACGGATAAATCCGTTTCGATTTCATCTCCCCACCCATTTATATCAAGAAACTGCTGATAATCTCCTTCAAAAAATGAAACACCCTCATTTTTAAAAACAATCAAGCGTTCGGCAATGGCATGGAGAAACATTTCATTATGGGTCACCATAACCACAGCCCCATCAAACTGATCAATGGCTGCAAGCAATGAATCGCAAGACGCCATGTCAAAATGATTGGATGGTTCATCCAGCAGCAGCAAATTAATCGGCTTGCATAGCAATTTACCCAGCATTACACGGCTTTTCTCACCACCAGACAAAACGCCTATTTTTTTTAACGCCGAATCCCCTTCAAACATCATCGCCCCGCAAATATTACGCGCAACCTGCCGATCAATATCCGGGCTTGTATACAATATTTCTTCTTCGATTGTTTTTTCATCTTCAAGGGTTTTTACATTGGTCTGTTCGAAATATCCTGAAGTGACATCCGAATGATAGTCAATTTGTCCTTTGCCAGGATTCAGGACACCACCGAGAAGTTTCAAAAAAGTTGTTTTACCGGCACCATTTCTACCGATCACACAAATCCGATCTTTCGGTCCGATGGTCAGATTAAAATCAGAAAACAATTGATGAGAATCACTATATCCAAAACTGAGTCTTTTGATAGAAGAAAGAATTTTTCCGTTAAATGGTTTACAGCGAAAAGAAAAATCAAGATTCTTAAGTTTTTCCAATTTTTCCTGGCGGGTTAATTTACTGAGTGTTTTAACACGAGATTGAACAAGACCAGCAAGTCTTGCCTTGGCCCGGAATCGGGTAACAAATAATTCAATTTCCTTACGGCGCTTATCTTCGTTAACTCTTGTCTTTTCATGGATTTCTTCTTCCATGGCAATCTGCATATAGTATTTTTCTGTGTTTCCGGTAATTTTACGGACTTTTTGCCGATGAATACCCAAGACATGTGTTACGATGGAATCCATAAATCCCCGATCATGGGTAATAATAAATACTTCACGGGGCCATTGTTTTAAAAAACTTTTAATCCAGCGAATCGATGTAATATCAAGATAGTTGGTCGGTTCATCCAATAACAAAAGGTCCGGTTCCGAGAGCAATTCTTTTGTTAAATTCAGGCGAACCTGAAATCCGCCGGACAAATCTGTAGGAGACCGTTTTAAATCTTCTTCGTTAAAACCAAGGCCAGCAAGAATTTTTTCAACTTTCCAGTAAAGCGATGTTGCATCTTCGGGCAGGCCTTTTATGCCTTCTTCCAATACCGTATTTTCCGTAAAGCTGAATGCCTGCTTTACATAACCGATTCGATAATTTTTCGGAATGGCGATGTTGCCGGAATCGGCATTCTCCTGTCCGGAAAGTATTCTAAAAAGCGTTGTTTTCCCATGCCCGTTACGACCAACCAGACCAACGCGTTCACGGCGATTAATTTTAAAACTGGCGTTTTGGAATAAAACGCTGGCACCAAAACTTTTTGAAAGGCTATCAACACTGATCATAATTTAGACGATTTAAAAAATTAAAAAAAAGGTATATAAGGAATAACGCTTATTCAGGCTTATCAGGAAAATTTATCAACCCCAAGTTTGCTACAGCGATAACGTATTGACCGTAAACTAATACCAAGCAGATCTGAGGCATTATTTTTATTGCCCCTGGCGCATTTCATTGCTTTTTCAACATAGGCACGTTCAATTTCTTCAAGAATATTATCCAACGACACGCCATTTTTGACATCACTAATATCATACCGTCGGTCGGTAATCCCCTCTATCCACCGTCGTTTATGAATTGACAAAGACAGGCTGTCCGGGAGAATAATATTTGTAGTGGATAACGCCACACTTCTTTCTATCAGGTTTCCCAATTCACGGATGTTGCCGGGAAAATTATATTTTTGCAGCAGATCAACGGCATAAGAAGAAATTTTGGTAATTTCCTTGCCGGATTCACGCGAATATTTATCCAGAAAATGTTGTGCCAATGCCCGCAAATCCCCTTTACGATCACGAAGGGGGGGGACCTTAATTTCAATAACATTAATCCGGTAAAACAAATCTTCACGAAAATTCCCGGCAATCACCTCTTCTTCTATTTTTTTATTTGTCGCGGAAACAATACGGATATCAACCGCAATTTCTTCATTGGTGCCAACCGGTTTAAATGCCCTTTCCTGAACAACCCGAAGCAGCTTAACCTGCATTGATGGGCTCAATTCTCCGATCTCATCTAAAAATACCGTTCCGTTGTTCGCAACCTCGAAAAGGCCTTTCTTGTCCTGAGAAGCGCCGGTAAAAGCCCCTTTGCGGTACCCAAAAATTTCACTTTCAATAAGGGTTTCCGGTATACTGCCGCAATTAATAACAACAAACGGTTTGTCGTGGCGACCACTTTCATGATGAATGGAACGGGCAATCAATTCTTTTCCGGTACCACTTTCACCGGTAATCAATACATTCGTTTTTGTTGGCGCAATCTGTTTTAACACCTCATAAATATGTTGCATCC
>CAZQLG010000015.1:0-20706 GCA_964594105.1 uncultured Desulfococcus sp.
TTTTTGTGGCGTTAAACAATTTTTTATCGATTTATCAAAAAACAGAAGCAATGGCCACAATTTTTTATTAAACTGGATATAAACCTTTATTAGGCCTTAATTGACAGAACTTGAACAATAAGCTAATTTACAGGAATAAATTGTGAATAAAAATATATCGGCGTAAAATTGATGGCTAAGTTAAAAACTCCTATCTACTGCGTTGCAGTGGTTTTTCAGACTTTCAATATACAACATGTATTATTTCAATCCTGAAAAACCACTACGCCTTGCCAAATTTTATGGGATTGGTGGAATTTTTAACTTAGCCATCCAAATACTTTTTATGAGAGTGTCAAAATTGATGGAAAATACAAGATTATTTGAATGGTCAAAAAAAATTGGACTGCTCGCTGACTCCCATGGAAATCTTGAATCAATTAAAAAAGGAATTATTCGATTAAATGAATTCAACGCGCAAACATTAATTCATCTGGGCGATATATTTGATTCATTGGAAAATGATAATCTGTATGAAATATTTAAAATAATTATTCAAAATAATTTTTTGAGCGTAAAAGGGAACAATGATTTTCAAGTTGAAAATTTGCTGAATAATGGCCACACATTTGATATTTCGCCGATAGAAAAAAATAAAATTATTTCTTTTTTAAAAAAAATGCCGATGCTGTTAACCGATGAAAGCATCTGTTTTGCCCATTCGCTTCCCTTTAATTCAATCCGCTCTTTTTACGAACCGGTTGATACCGGAACAATTGATCGGGCAAAACAATTATTTAATGAAACAGCGTATCAAGTTATTTTTTGCGGACATTCCCATTCCAGTATTCTTTTTCGATTGCGGGCAGGACATGTGACGCGTGAACTGATTCACCCGAATAAAATGTTTTATTTCAACGCTTGCGAAAGATATATTGTGATTGTCGGATCTTCTGATAATGGTGAGTGCGGGATTTTTGACAAAGATCAAATGAGTTACCAGAGGACCTATATTTACTAAGGCACTTATACCATGTCTGACGGCTTCGTAAAAAGTCCAAATTCTGCGTTGCGTTGCATCCTTCGCTGCTTCAAAGTACGCTAAGTACGAATCATTGCTCAGGATTTACGCGCCTTGCCAATTTTATGAGATTGGTGAAATTTTATACTTTGCCGTCGAAATCTAACTTTTTACGAGGCTATCATGTCTGAATCGGAAAATTTAATTAAACCCAAAATAAAAGCATTGGGGATATGTCTTGGCGCGTCGACGATTTCCCTGGTCCAGGTAGAAAAAAGCGATACGAATAGCGATGATCATACCTGTTTTACAAAAAAATCTGTTCGCGTTTTCGCGTTTGTCACGATCGCCCACGCAGGAAACCCAAAACAAAAATTACAATCAGCCCTGGCTGCGATTGATTTGAACCAATTTGACAAGATTGCGGCAACCGGCCGCCGTTTCAGGCATCTGGTTAATTTTTCATCTGTTTCAGAACCAGAGGCGGTTGAAACCGCCTATCAGTTCGTAAAAGATCCTATGACCGAATCGCCGGCGATTATTTCTGCCGGTGGTGAAACATTCATGACCTATGTTTTAAACCGAAACGGTCAAATATCGAATGTGTTGACAGGAAACAAGTGTGCGTCAGGCACTGGTGAATTCTTTAAACAACAATTGCGAAGAATGAATGTATCCCTTGAGGAAGCACTCCGCTGGTCATCGGTTGAAAATCCTTATAAAGTCTCCGGCCGCTGTTCCGTTTTTTGTAAATCAGACTGCACCCATGCCATCAATAAAGGGATACCCAAGTCAAGGGTTACGGCGGGTTTATGCCGTATGATGTCTGATAAAATTTTAGAACTGTTAAAAAAAGTTGAGAAAAAAAACATCATGATCGTCGGGGGAACAACCCAAAATCAAATGATGATTGACTATTTAAAACAGGAACTCCCCGGATTGCAGGTTCCTGAAGAAGCCCCTTACTTTGAAGCCCTGGGTGCTGCTTTATGGGCCCTGAACAATAAAGATGCCGAAAACTCAGGTTTTACGGAACTTTTTAATACACATGGTAACTCTTTTGACACATTGCCTTGTTTGAAGGGCTTTCAGGATAAGGTTATATTCAACACCCTGTCACAAGAGCTTCCTGCGCCTGGCGATGTTTGTATCTTAGGGCTTGATGTCGGGTCCACAACAACCAAAGCGGTTCTAATGCGCAGATCCGACAATGCCATTTTAGCGTCCATTTATTTATTAACCGACGGAGACCCGGTCAATGCGTCTAAAAAATGCTACCTGAGTATTTTGAAACAGATTCAGCAAACAATAGATCCTGACCAATTATCGATAACCGGACTCGGTGTTTGCGGATCAGGTCGCCAGATAGCCGGCCTCCATGCGTTAACAGACGGCGTTATTAATGAGATTATCGCCCATGCTGCAGCAGCCGTTCATTTTGACCCGGCGGTGGACACGCTTTTTGAAATCGGCGGCCAGGACGCTAAATATACCTATATAACATCCGGTGTCCCTTCAGATTATGCAATGAATGAAGCCTGTTCAGCAGGAACCGGATCATTTCTTGAAGAAGCCGCTTATGAAACTTTGAATGTTAATGTTGAAGATATCGCTGCATTCGCTTTAAAAGGCGATCATCCCCCGAACTTTAATGACCAGTGTGCTGCATTTATTTCCTCGGATATTAAAACGGCGATTCATGAAGGAATCGATTTTCATGATATTATCGCGGGTCTGGTCTATTCAATTTGTATGAATTATATCAATCGCGTGAAGGGCAACCGGCCAGTGGGTGAAAAGATATTTATGCAGGGCGGGGTCTGTTATAATTATGCCGTACCCCTGGCAATGGCTGCCTTAACCGGTAAAAAAATCATTGTCCCGCCGGAACCCGGATTAATGGGTGCCTTTGGTGCAGCGCTTGAAATAAAAAAAAGAATTGACTTAGGACTCCTTGATCAAAAGGAATTTGACCTTCAACATCTTTCACATCGTAGCGTTGTTTACGGAAAATCATTTATTTGTAACGGTGGCCCGGAAAAATGTGACCGGCACTGTGAAATCAATATGATTGAAATGGAAGGGGAAAAGTATCCGTTTGGCGGTGCCTGTAACCGATATTACAATATTCGATATAAACTTCAATATGACCTTAAAAAACTGGACCTGGTGAAGACCAGAGAAAAATTAATTTTTAATGACATCGCCCACCCGTCACTAACCAAAAACACAAAAACATTTCCAAAAACAGTGGGAATAAATAAAAGTTTTATGGTCAACAGCCTGTATCCTTTTTATCAGACATTTTTTAATCAACTGGGGTGTGCGGTTTGCCTGCCGGATAAACCCTCAAAAGAGGGTATTGATCAGCGAAATGCGGCATTCTGTTATCCGGCCGAACTCGCACATGGTTTTTTTCATACCCTGATAGAGGAAAAAATTCGGCCGGATTTTATTTTTTTGCCCCATCTTCAGTCAATCCCGATTGAAAACGGACCCTCAAACGCCGCACAGGCCTGTCCTTTTGTTCAGGGAGAGCCGTTTTATCTTAAAACAGCATTTAAACCGTTGCTGAAGAAACTGCACCAACAAGGGACCCGGGTACTGACCCCGTTGATCAATATGGCAAATGGATTATCCGGTGCAAGAAATGGCTTGATCCCAATGGCAATGGAAATAGGGATTGGCCGTCAAAGGGCGGAAGACGCATTTAGTAAGGCATTAACCGTTCAACGTGAATGCAATAATCAAATGAAATTATATGGGGACCAGGTTTTACAGGATTTGGCACTTGATCCGAAAAAAATTGCGGTTATTATTTTTGGCAGACCTTATAATGCAATGGTCGAAGAAGCTCACATGGGGATTCCCCATAAATTCGCTTCTAGAGGCATACAAATAATCCCGTTTGATTTTCTGCCGTTTGAAAATGAAAAATCAAAACAACATATGTATTGGGGGATGGGGCAGATGATCCTCAAGGCCGCGCGGTTTGTCGAAAAACATCCTCAATTATTCGCAACCTACATTACCAATTTTTCATGCGGCCCGGATTCTTTTTTAATTACCTATTTTCGATCCATCATGGGACGCAAGCCATCACTGACGCTTGAGCTTGACAGCCATACGGCGGATGCCGGCCTTGAAACCCGGATAGAAGCATTTTTAGATATTATTAAGGAATATCGCCAAATTCATATTCACAAAAAAGCCGCAAAAATACCTGAAAAATTTACACCGGCCCGAACCTTGATGAATAATGGGTTTCCGTCTATTAAAACATCCGGCGGTAAAATATTGTCCATGTCCGATCCGAAAGTCACATTACTGATTCCTTCCATGGGACAAATTTCAACCCAGGCCATATCATCGGTATTCTCTTTAGCCGGTTATCATGTCGCCCCCATTGTTGCTGCGGATGAATCTATTTTAAAACTGGGACGGGCCAATACATCCTGCAAAGAGTGCCTGCCGTTGATTCTGACCACCGGCACGTTATTGGATTATGTGTATCATAAAAAACAACCTGATGAAATCCTGGTTTACTTCATGCCTTCCGCATCCGGCCCCTGCCGTTTTGGTCAGTATGCGGTTTTCATGAAAGACCTGATCAAGCGGCTGAAACTGCCGGATGTGGCTGTTTTTTCATTAACATCAGACACTACCTATGCCACAATGGGGAAGGGCTTTAGCAATCAAAAAGCATGGTGTTCAATTGTTATTGCTGACATTATGGAAGATCTTTATTCTATGCTGCTTACAAATGCAGAAGATACAGGCATTGCCATATCTTTATTCAATAAAGTATTTGAATCGATCTTAGATGTGCTGGCAAAAGGCAATTTTAATGATTTGGCTACGGAACTATCGCACCAGTTGAAGAAGATTTCAGCGATACCGATTAAAAGGCCCTATGATCAAGTCCCGAAGATTTTATTAACCGGAGAAATCTTTGTTCGCAGAGATGCTTTTTCACGTCAAAGATTAACTGAACAACTGGCTGAAATCGGTTTTGCCGTGGTCTGTTCCCCGGTTTCCGAATGGTTTCGGTATTCGGATTACCTGCTGAGTATTAATGGAAAACATACGTCAATGCCATTGCGTAAAAAAGTGGAATTTTTTTTACGGCAGATTTTTATGAATCAGTATGAAAAACGACTGACAACCATTTTTTCAAATTCCGGAATAATCAATGCAAAACCGGTAAACCTGAAGAAGATAATGCGTTCTGCCGCACCTTTTATTTCCGAACAGCTCATGGGAGAAGCCATTTTAACCATCGGCAGTGCACTTTCCGAAATAGCCACCGATGTCTGTGGTGTTATCGCTTTAGGCCCGTTCGGATGTATGCCGAATCGATTATCTGAAGCGATCTTAAATGAAACAATGACCCGTGAAGTAAAGCTTAGAAATTCTGTTTCCGGAAATAATCTTGAAAAAATTTTGGAAAACATGGATGACTTGCCGTTTCTGGCAATTGAAAGTGACGGATCGCCATTTCCACAACTGATCAATGCAAAGCTTGAAGCCTTTTGCCAGCGGGCCCTGCGACTGCACCAGCGAATGGTATGATTTCAATAATGTCTGAAAATCAGCATTTAATTCTACAAGCGAATTCGTATCGAAAAATAATATCATTTGTGCTATAATTTTTTTCTAATCTTTATCAATCAGGTGTCAGGGTTTTTCATGAAAACAGTGAAGATTAAAAAAGGATGGCAGTTTAAAATAGTCGGCAAGCCTTCACCACGGATTGAAAACCGCCCGGCGATGACGCATGTCGCTTTCGTTCTTGACAAAATTCCCTTTGTGAAACCCCGTCTGCTGGTACAAGTGGGCAATAAAGTTAAAATCGGCTCCGTATTATTTGAAGATAAAAAACATCCGGTTTTAAAGTTTTTATCTCCGGGTTGCGGAACAATTAAAGATATCACTTATGGGCCCAGGCGCGTGCTTCATGAAATTGTTATCGCGTTGGACAGCGATGAGACGTTTGAAATATTTGAAAAAGTTACTGAACTCGCTCTTGATCAAATAAAACGCCGTTTTCTGATCGATAGCCTGATGGCCGGGGGTATGTGGCCCTTTGTCCGCCAACTGCCGTTTCGACAGATTGCAAATCCGGATTCTCTGCCCAATGCCGTGTGGGTCTCCCTTGGATCCGCAGACCCGTTTCAACCCAACGCGCATGTATATCTGAATCATCAGGTTGATTTTTTTGAATTTGGGATAAGGGCGCTTCACCGACTTGTGAATACGGTTCATATTTGCCGGTATGATGAAACGCCGGGGAAAAATAATTTTGCCGCAAGCAGTGTGACACACCGGATAATCGGCAACTATCCGGCATCAGACCCGGGGGTTGTACTGTATCATTCCAAGAAAAAAGCCTCGGAAAATCAGGACTGGTATATAGACGGGCAGGATGTCATTCATCTTGGAAAATTTTTGAAAACCGGTACTTATCCCATCGACCGGATCGTCGCATTCTCAGATGGCTCTTTTGCAAACAGTTGCCATTTAAGCACCCGTATGGGGATTCTCTTAAAGGACCTTGCGTCACCGTCAATCATCGCCCCACACAAAAGATGGGTCGTGGGTGGTGTTTTATCCGGTTATACAAGTACCCGGGATGCATTTTTAGATCCGTACCAGACATCGGTGATGATCATCGATGAATCAAATAAAAGCGAGCTGTTCGGATTTGTTCGCCCGGGTTTAAAAAAAATTAGCAATTCACGTACCGTACTGTCTGCGCTGTCATCAGCGCCTCTTCCCATTAATACCGACATGCATGGCGAAGAACGCCCCTGTATTAATTGCGGCTACTGTGCCGCCGTTTGTCCGGTGGATATCATGCCCCAATTTACCTATAAATGTATTTACGCAGATGAAATTGAAGAAGCTCTGGCATACGGGCTGCTGGATTGTGTGGAGTGCGGTTTATGTTCGTTTGTGTGTCCCTCAAAGATAGAGATGTCTGATTTCCTGATCAAAGCCAAACACCGTTACCATAAGGAGATAAACCAGGTTGTTGAATCAGTTTGAAAAGCGCCTGCGAAGGTTTTTTGAAAAAAGCAGTCCTCATTTTTCTAAGGGCGGCAGATTTTTTAAATTTCATCCGCTGTTTGAAGCGCTTGAAACGATATTTTTTACGCCGGCAATTCCTGCTCGCTGTCCGCCATTTGTCAGGGACGGCATTGATTTAAAACGCTTTATGAGCATTGTGTTGCTGGCATTGATGCCGCCGCTGTTTTTTGGGATTTATAATACCGGATACCACTCTTTGCTTTCAGCTGGCAATAATTTAAATTTTTTTGATATTATTATCAGTGGCCTGCTGACAGTCATGCCGCTGATTATCGTTTCTTATGGGGCTGGTTTTTTTTGGGAGATCCTGTTTTCCGTCATCCGGAAACATCCGATCAGTGAAGGATTCCTGGTGACCGGGTTATTGTTTCCCATGACATTGCCGCCAACGGTTCCGCTCTGGCAGGTGGCGGTCGGTATTTCCTTTGGGGTTGTCATTGGAAAGGAGGTCTTCGGGGGGACCGGACGCAATATTTTTAACCCGGCCCTGACGGCACGCGCTTTTTTATTTTTTGCCTATCCGGCCAAAATGTCTGGAGACAGGGTCTGGGTCGCATTTTCAGATACCGCATCCAATGCCATCAATGCCGTATCCGGTGCTACACCGCTGGCCATGACAACCCTTTTTCCGTCATTTAAAACGATCGAATCCATGCTGCACAATGCCGGATTTACGCTTTTTAAACTATTTATGGGAAACTATCCGGGCAGTATCGGCGGCACCTCAGCAATGTGTTGCCTGATCGGCGCTTTGATACTGATTATTACCGGCGTTGCCAGCTATCGAATCATTCTCGGTGGTGTGGCCGGCCTGCTGATTACCAGTTTTCTGCTCGGTATGGTCAGCACAACGCCCTTAAATCCCTGGGCTGACATTAATCCGTTATACCATCTGGTTGTCGGCGGTTTTGCGTTTGGCATTGTTTATATGGCAACCGATCCTGTTTCCGCACCGGGAACCAATACGTCCAAATGGTTTTACGGTTTTTTTATCGGCATGCTGACGGTCGTGATCCGGGTGTTTAATCCGGCCTATCCGGAAGGGGTCATGATGGCAATTCTATTTATGAATCTCTTTGCGCCGTTGTTTGATTTCATTGAAATTCGTTTTCGGGTCAGTAAGAGGATTCCCAATGTCTGATCGCTTCGTAAAAAAACCAAATTCTGTGTTGCGCTGTACCCTTCGTATCTTCATAGTACGACAAGTACAAATCATCACTCAGGATTTGCGCGCCTTGAATCTGTCTTTTTTCTTTGCGATTGGAATATAATTTTCTATGAGTTTGTAAATGTCTGATCAAATGAAAACAATTGTTTTTGCGTTTGTTTTATGTCTGGTGTGCAGCACATTGCTTACTGCTGCCTCTACGCGACTGCAGCCATTGCAGGCAAAAAATATTCAAACAGATCGGAAAAAAAATATTTTAATGGCTATTTCGCTAATAGACAGTAACCGGAAATATAAAAATAATGAGATTGATCGTCTCTATAATGAAAATATTTATAAATATTTTATTGATCAAACCGGCACCATTATCGATCTGACTACGCCATCTGATACGACTCGGGAAGATCTTTTGCCGGTTTATCTGGCAATGGATAACACGAAGAAAATTCGGTCCTATATTATTCCTGTAGAGTCCCGGGGGCTATGGGGTAAAATCTACGGATATCTTGCTTTAAAAGATGATGGGGCGACAATCATAGGCTTTGCGGTTTATAAACATTCAGAAACCCCCGGCCTGGGCGGTGAGATTGAAAACAGATGGTTTCAAAAAAACTTTGTGGGCAAAAAAATTGTGGATCAGAACAATGATTTTATGTCCATTTCCATTGCAAAGGGCAGGGCAGCTGATCAGGTGTCTGGAGAAAAGTTGCCCAACTATGTGGACGGGATCAGCGGAGCTACGCTGACCGGACAATATCTGACCCGGGGGCTGAGTGAAATCCTTTCTGAATATGAACCGGCGTCTATCCGGTTTCGACAGAATATTTTACAATGCCGTATGCAGTCTGAAGTGCCTTGGTGCGAAAATGAAAATTAAAAATAATGCATTAAACGTCTTATTCCGTCCGATATGGCGTGACAACCCCATCAATATCCAAATGCTGGGCATTTGTTCAGCTCTGGCCGTAACGGTTCAGCTTAAAACCGCTCTTGTGATGGCGCTTTCCATGACGTTTGTTATTTCATGTTCCGGTTTCATGATTTCACTGATTAGAAAACAGATTCCCAAAAATATCCGAATTATTGTTGAGCTTTCAATTATATCAACCTTTGTTATTTTAACGGATGAGTTTTTAAGAGCATATTTTTATGACATCAGTAAGCAGCTTTCCGTTTTTGTCGGCCTGATCATCACCAATTGCATTGTTATGGGACGTGCGGAATCATTTGCGCTTTCTAACCCCCCGCATCTGGCTTTTATCGATGGCGTTGGGAACGGGATCGGTTATGGGTCGGTTTTATTGTCTGTCGCATTTATTCGGGAATTACTGGGCGCCGGTAAATGTTTTGGCATGCAGGTGGTACCGGACTATCTGTATTCCATGGGATATGAAGATGCCGGGTTCATGCTTCTGGCACCGGCTGCCTTTATTATTATCGGCCTGCTGGTCTGGCTGCAGAAGGTATTAACTAAGGGCTCACCCTAAAGACTGAGATTTAAACAGATGACAGAGAACCTGGTCGGTATATTTTTAAATTCTGTTTTTACCGGAAATATCCTTTTGGCGTATTTTCTCGGGATGTGTTCTTTTGTTGCGGTTTCAAAAAATATTAATACCGCCATTGGGCTTGGTTTTGCCGTTATTTTTGTATTAAGCGTTACCACACCGGTAAACTGGCTGATATATCACTTTCTGCTGGCGCCCGGTGCCTTGCACTGGATCGGCCTGCCGGATGTCAATCTGAGTTTTTTAAAATTTATTATGTTTATCGCAGTCATTGCCGCCATGGTTCAGGCCATTGAAATAATCATTGATCGGTTTTCAGCCGCTTTATATGCGGGCCTTGGCGTTTTTCTGCCCTTAATTGCGGTTAATTGCGCAATCCTTGGGACGTCGCTCTTTATGGTTGAACGCAATCATACGTTTGTCGAATCGTTAATCTTCGGGTTCGGGTCCGGTGTGGGCTGGATGATGGCGATTATTTCCATGGCCGCCATTCGAATTAAACTACGGTATGCAAATCCGCCGTATGGCATGGAAGGGTATCCGCTGACCATGATTGTCACCGGGCTGATGGCCATGGCATTTATGCTGTTTTCAGGAATTTCGTTTTGACATTCAATATACTTTGTTTGTTGAACGTATAATAAAAGATATTTACCACAGAGAGCACTGAGACCACGGAGCGTTTATAAATATTTTTTCCACCTTCTTCTCTTTGCCCTCTGTGTCCTCGGTGGTTTAAAGGTAGTTAAAAAGTCGGTGTTATCTGAATAAATTTATTACTAATTTTAAGGTAAAAAGATATTGATTTTCGCAGTTACCATAACTGTTTTTACTTCTGTCATCGGTCTTCTGGTGGGCATGTTGCTGTTTCTGGAAGCCCGGGTGGTCAAAAAGGGAGACCGGACCATCATTATCAATGCAGATGATGCCAAAAGTATCACAGCACCCACCGGTGCGACACTGCTGGGGTCTTTGTCTAACAATGACATTTTTTTACCATCTGCCTGCGGCGGCGGCGGATCCTGCGGACAATGCCGATGTGAAATCAATGAAGGCGGGGGCGATATCCTTCCCACAGAATTGCCCCATCTGTCCCGAATGGAGAAGAAAAATAATATCCGGCTTGCATGCCAGGTCAAGGTTCGCGAGGATATGAAGATCCAGATCCCTGCTGAAATTTTCAGCATCCGCAAATTCAATGCAACCGTCAAATCCAATCAAAATGTGTCGACTTTTATCAAAGAACTGGTGATTGAACTGGATTCAGGAGAATCTCTTGATTTTAAAGCAGGGGCATATATCCAGATCGATATTCCGGAATATACGCTTAAATTTTCCAAATTTGATGTGGCGGACCGGTTTCAGGCTTCCTGGGAAAAATTTGATTTATGGCAGTTAAAAGCGCAGTCTGATGAACCGGTGTTCCGGGCCTATTCACTGGCAAGCCCGCCGTATGAAAATACCTGCCTGCGATTTACCATCCGGCTTGCCACGCCGCCGCCGGGGATGTCGGAAATCCCCCCGGGGGTGGGGTCTTCCTATGTGTTTGGTTTAAAACCGGGTGACCGTATGACGATTAGCGGACCATACGGCGATTTTTTCGCAAAAGATACGGACCGGGAAATGTGTTTTATCGGTGGTGGCGCCGGAATGGCCCCCATGCGAAGTCATATTTTTCATCAGTTAAATTCTGTTAAAACCATGCGTAAAATTACTTTCTGGTATGGCGCCCGCTCCAAACGGGAAGTCTTTTATGAAAAGGAATTTCGTGAACTGGAAAAAAATAACGAAAACTTTACATTTAATATCGCGTTATCTGATCCACAGCCGGAAGACAAATGGGCAGGGATGACTGGATTTATTCATCGATGTCTACAGGACGAGTATTTAATTTCCCACCCGGATCCAACGGAAATTGAATATTATCTTTGCGGCCCTCCGTTAATGCTCACTGCGGGTCGTCAAATGCTCGACAGCCTTGGTGTGGAACCGGAGATGATTGCATTTGATGATTTCGGATAAATAATGGCTTCGTAAAAACCCCAACTGCTGTGTTCCACTGCATTCTTCGTCACTGCGGAGTAGCAGGCTACACCTCATTCCTCAGAATTTGTGCGCATTGCCAATTGCATAAGATTGGTGGGACTTTTTTCTTTGCCATGCGCAATCGTTTTCCATCAGATTATTTGGCTTTGATCTCACCTTTTAGCATTTGCTTCAATCCGGCCAGCGTTCCTTTCCAAACCGCGTCATCACCGGCCATCAGCGCAATAATAATATCTTTTTCCACACTGATTTCCATGACAATCTCTTCATCGCCGATTTTAAACACCGCTTCTCCCCAATGCTGGGCAGGCAGCCCGGTTGCTTCACAATCATAGTCTGTCCGGATTTCACCGGTCATTTGAATGTCGCTCATCATCTTTTCCTTTTTTTTCGGTAATTTTGTACCTGATAATGGTTATTTGTTTCCGGATAACCGCCACTGTAGGAATAACGAATTTACGATAAATAAAGGTTACGTCATTCCCGCAAGGCTTGAATCCAGTGCCATATTTGATAAAATTTCTATTTTGAACTCAACCTGAGTAAACTAAATAAATAGATACATGATTTTCAGTTTTTGAAATCTTTTAAAAAATACGTTATATGATCAATAATACAACTTTAATTTCTACCAGAGAATAAAAAAATGGAAAATAAAATTAATCAACTGGCTGAAAAACTGGCGCAAGGCAAAAAAAACGTGGTATTTACCGGCGCCGGGATTTCCACGGAAAGCGGCATATCAGACTACCGGAGCAAAGGCGGTCTTTGGGAGCGTTTTAAACCCATTTATTTTAATGAATTCATGTCATCCGAATCCGCACGCGCAGAATACTGGCGCCGAAAGTGCGAACTTTATGAACAATTGGCTGCTGCCGTCCCCAATGCCGCTCATGATGCGCTGGCGCAATTACACCGGAAAGGGTTTCTGGATATAGTGATTACGCAGAATATCGATGGGCTGCACCAGAAAGCCGGTATTCCGGATGATAACGTAATTGAACTCCACGGCAACACAACCCGGGTGCGATGCATGACGTGTGATACCATTGTGCCGCTGGATGAGACCCTGGAACGGATCAAAAACGGTGATACATCGCCAAACTATACCTGCGGCGGATATTTAAAACCAGATACCATTTCTTTTGGCCAGTCATTGCGGGAAAATGATTTAAATCATGCCATGACCGTATCGCACAGCTGTGATGTGTTTTTAGCCATTGGCTCCACACTCATCGTCCAACCGGCCTCCCTGATGCCGGATGTCGCAAGAAAGCAGGGCGCCTTTTTAGCCATTATCAATCTTTCAGAAACTCCCTATGATTCGGTTTGCAATTTGTTAATTAAAGGAAAGGCCGGTGAGGTGATGCCGGAGGTGGTACGGCGGATAGACAGCATTTTAGGATAGAAGCCATTCTGCCATCTTCAACTACGTGCTCTCACGAATCCACCACTTATCACCTTGCGAAATACATAAGCATATGTTAGGAAAATTTTTAGGAATATTGTTCAAATATAATGTCTAAAATTTATCAGAATTCGGCTTACAGCCAATTGTCGCATAACCTGCTGGCTGAGATTATGACATTTAAATAGAGAGTGTTCTTTAATATGGATTTATACGCCCGGATAGGCTTTTTTCCACCGGTCGGGTTTAAACAAAGAAGCAGCTGTTGGGGTGGTTGAATAGAAGTTGATAATTCACAATTCGAGATGACACCATCACACTGATGTAAGGGTCGAAAAGGAGGAGTTTCAATTATGGCTGTTATTACAAAATTTTTTGTTGTCAGGGATGGTGTAGAACTTGACAAGGTTTTTTCTGTAAAAAAGGATGCTGAAACCTACGATAAAATGTTGGATGCTGCTGAGCAGCTTGCGGAATTTATTAAAAAGGGTGAACTCGAATGCAAATTGGATGATGAATCCATAAATGCAATCTCTGTATTTCTCGCTAAAAACGGACCTGAAGTCACTAAGATTCTAAAAACGGTAAAGCCATTGTCCCGAACTCCCGCAAATGAAGAAATACCAAAATCTAAAGAAACATCAGAAGAGATCGGGAGTAAAAAGGAAACCCCAAAACAGCGCGGGAAAAAAGTTAAATAATAGGGATCTATGCCACCTGTTACTAAAAAAGAAGCCGATGCTTACGATCGTGTGATTGATGCCGCCAATTGTATTTCTGAGTTATTAGAAAAAAGCGGAATCGACATTGACGAAACCGATCTTGAAGTATTGTCCATTTTTATTGCGGATAATGCACTTGCTGTCATGCAAATATTAAAAAGGGTGACCCCCTAACTTTTAAATAAATGGAAATTAAGTTCGGGATACTTATCATGGATGTCCCCGGAATTTCTGCGCAAATTAAATATGAGCAAAACTAGCTTATGAGAATATGGGACGTCAATCCGGGCTATTTGAATCGCCAGAGTTTGCTTGGCGAACACCGTGAACTGCACGGGATTGTCTCGATAATTGTAAACAGGAAAAAAGGCTATTCTAAACACCCGGAAACCCTTCGCTGGGTCGGACATGGCTGGGCGCTTAAAATGCGTCACAAAATGCTGGCATGTGAAATGGCATTGAGAGAATATACAGACAGATCGCCGGTAAAAACGTATTCCAATAAAGGAAAATGGCCGGATATCTGGATTGATACCCCGGATCAGCAACTCAAACTGCTCAAAGAAAAATACGCCGACAAAGAAGAAGGCCGGATACCATTGCCAAAAAACCAGCAGCAGCTCTGGAGCCAGCACAAGTATTCTGTTCTTGCACGCAACCCGAACCTGTACAAAAAAATCGGGCCTGATGTTTCAAAAAATGCAATGGATTTTGCTTCACTGTCTTTGCTCTTAACCAGAGAGCTCAGGCAACAGCCAGCCGAAGGCGGCAGCAGAAATGCTGTTCAGCACATGTGGGGGTATGTGTTAGATAAATCAGATAAGAATTTAATGCATATAAATACCTGGCCGCTGCGTAGGTTGTTGGCAGAAACGCAGAAAAGGGCCATGGACAATGGTGCCCTATATTTGCAGCACTCCACCGCTTTAAGTGAGCTGATGGCCTGGCTGCCGAACAGGTAGATAAAACAATGCAACAAGACTATGCACCCCAAGAAAAAGAGTGAAAATAATGAAAAAGAAAAAATCATTAAAAAAGCTCGCAAACAGAGCTTTCAAGGGTTATCCGATAGCGACAATTGCATATTACGGGCCTGATGATAAAAATGCTACCAAAGTTGCAGTCGGCATTATTCCCCGTGAAGGGTCGGAAACAAGTGATTTAAAACGATGGTTCAATGAAGAAACCGACATACGACGGGATAGCACAGTCAACAGGGAAATAACCGCCTATATCAAAGAAAACCGTGCCAAATCCGTTGTTATGGCAGACCGGATTATGGGGTGCCCGCACGAAGAAGGCGTAGATTATCCTGATGGATCCAAATGCCCCAAATGCCCATTTTGGGCAAATCGGGACAGGTTTACCGGAGAAGTAATTCAATAATATGAACCAGCCATAGGTGTGGCTGAGCGCATGAACAAAGACTTTGAAGGCGCCATTGACGTGAAAATTTATACAAATGACGCGCCCGAGGCAATGGGTTTTGGGTCCATTCGATGTTCGATGTTCATCTTTTGACCTTTCCTTCAGCCTTCTACCTTCTACCTTTTTTTTCCACCATAGGGGGGATTAGCGAAGCGTAATCCACCAAAAATTCGATGTTCGACGTTCGATGTTCGACGTTCATCTGTTTCATTACGTCCATACCCCGGGAATCACAGTATCGCAGAATATACATCGGCTGTTTTTAATGTTATACGTGGGGATATAATATCCTTTTCGTTCAACAAGCAGTTTCCCGCAATGATGACAATAGGTATTGTTACCTTCATGGCCAGCAACATTTCCCACATAAACATAGCGGATCCCCTCTTCTATGGCAAGTTTTCTAAAATCGGTCAGCAGTGAAACAGGGGTTGGCGGGAGGCGGTCGAGCTTATATCTCGGAAAAAATCGCAAAAAATGTAACGGATGGTTTGGACCTAAGTTTTTAAGAATCCATTGGCACATCTCTTTAATCATATCCGGATCATCCACATATCCGGGGACAACCAGCGTCGTAATTTCAAAGTGAACTTTCTGTTGATGCAGGGTTTTGAAAGTGTTTAATACAGGAGCAAGCCTGCCGCCGTTTAGTTTCCGGTAAATGGCGTCGGAAAATGATTTTAGATTCACATTGGCGGCATCCAGCACCTTGCAGAGTTCCAGTAACGGCTCTTCATTAATATACCCGTTTGAAATCCAGAGGTTGAATATGCCATTTTTTCTGGCCAGCCGGGCCGTGTCGATCATATATTCATAATACGTCGTGGCTTCGGAATAGGTGTAGGCAATTGATGCGGCATCTTTTTCTTTTGCTTTTAAGATCACTTTTTCCGGAAAAAGGTCATAATGCCTCACATCTTCAGGCCTGGCCTGAGATATCTGCCAGTTCTGACAATTTAAGCAGCGGAAGTTGCATCCGGTCGTTGCGATGGATAATGCTTTGGTTTTGGGTTTAAAATGAAACAACGGTTTTTTCTCAATGGGGTCAACGTTGACTGAACAGGGGTTCCCATAGGTGAGCGTATAGAGTTTTCCATCAAAATTGATTTTTGAACGGCATATGCTCCGATCCCCTTTTTCTAAAATACAACTATTGGGGCAGATGCCGCAGGCCACTGCATCCCCCGGCAGATTGAGATAATTGTAGCCCTCCCTGGCCCATTTCCAGAGTTTTTGGGGCCCATCATTTCTAAATATTTTACCGGATATATCTTTCTGGCCGGACTTTGCGTCAGCAATGTCTTTTAAAGCGCAAAATGCCTGAGAGGGCAGGGCGTTGTACGCCAGGGCAAGAGCGCTAGATGATAGAAATTGTCTTCGGGATATGGGTTTCATTGTTAAATTGTATCACCATTAAACTGATAATTTTAAGAATGATCAATCCTGCGGCGGTCCATAAAATGCCGACATAGGGGATTAAAAATATACTGGTTAATAATGTGCCAAAGGCTGCCCCAATCAGGTCTGCGGAAAATGCGTTTATTGCAGCCGGCTTTCCACCTCCCTGAAGATAAAGCGCAACCGGAAACTGACACCCGCAGACAAGTGAAACAGCAAAGCCAAACAAAAGGAACGTGAAGGCCGGCAAATGATCGCCAATCAGGAGAATTGAAGCAATAAACACCACCAGCAGCATGATCATGAACCCATCTGCAAAAACCAGCAACTGTTTTCCCTGCCGGCGAAGTGATTCGCCATACATTGCACCGGGCAGCAGGCCTGCGAGAAAGACAGTGATAATCAATCCGATTTCTAAATAAATATACCCAAAAAAGATTTGAAAAGCAAATATCACTAAAATTTCACTCCCCATGTTCACACATCCGGTGGAGAAAAGAACAAATTCTTCTTTTGTGATACGCACAAGATAGATCACCGTCAAAACCAGTAACGCGATCATGAAACCGGCCGGAGACGTTGCGAACTCTGAAAACCACTGGGAAAACATCAATCGAATCAATTGGGGTGAATATTCACGGTTTAAAGGTGAATCGGGTATAATCTGGTTGTTTAATCGCTCGATCCGTTCATTGGTCACATTCCCATAGTAATAGCCTTTGATATAGTTTGTCATGATGTTTTTTTTGTCAAGGAGTGCGGGAATATCAGGATTTAAAGGCTTGTCGCGGCATAGAAAAAAGATCTTATTTCCGGGCAACAATAGAATGTTTTTAAAAAAAGCATGCACGGTATGATACAGAGATGATATTTTGTTAAGTTCCGCATCGCTGATGTAGCTGTCAAACCCTTTCATATGAAAAGATAGAATCCCGCCGGGCGCGAGATGCTGCTTTGCAAGATAAAAGAATCGGTCGGTAAAAAAACGATTTATCTGAAACGTGTCTGGTTCCGGCAGGTTAATGATGACGGCATCGTATACTTTATTTGTATCTTTCAGATAGGCGCGGCCATCCTGATTGATGATGTTTAAGCCGGGTATTTTTTTTAACAGACCAAAACGAAATACAACATCAGTGATGTCAGGGTCGATCTCGACATAATCGATGGTTGACGGGCGGTATTTTTCAACTTCTTGCATCACACCCCCTTGTGCTGAAATCATTAAAACGCTGCTTACCGATTTTAGCTGGGACAGAGGGTAATGAATAATTTCTTCTGCCGTGTTTGTGTTTTGATTGCTGAACATAGGCTGGCCGTTGACAAACAGCGTATACTGCTCCCGGTCTTTGATTATTTTAATCCGTCCGTAACGGGATTCTTTATAATAGGCCTTTTCACCTTCAGAAGGGACGAGCGATGTGGTTTCAATCATGATACCGGCCATGAGAAACCCCAGAGCGGCAATTGTTCCGATGTGGATTGATGGCCTGGATTCATGCGTTGAACTGTAAAGCCGGTATACGGCGTAAAGCAGCGGTAAATTGGCAATGAAAAGAGCTTTAAAGGGCGTGACCAGAAACACCAGGGCAAACGAGAACAGGGCACCGCCCGAAATATCACCGATGTTGTCGAAGATATAGATCCGGGTGCCGGAATAATCAGGGGATGCGCTTTTTGCAACAATCAGGCTGTAGGGCAGCACAAAGCCGAGCAACAGACAATACGGGGCAATCGTAATAAATATGTACGCAAGGGTCGGATAAAATCCGATGGAAGTTCCATGGATGAAAAAGATATCCCGAAGAGCCCGTATTGCAAAGAGTTCCATGGGGGAAAGCGCTGCCAAAACAATAGAGATCCAGCATAATCGGTTAAAAGATGCGTTTGTTTTAACCGATCGGGCAAGCAGTGTCCCAACACCGCCGAGCAGAAGCCAGGCAAACAGGATCAGCGCAATAATAAATTCATTGCCGTTAAACAGGGATAAAAATTCCCGAATGGCCAGCAATTGTGTGACAACCGAAGAGATTCCGGTTGCAATGACGACTGATTGAATTTTTTTTGTCAATTTTGACAGTTTCGTAAAAAGTCAATTTAGGATGGATTCGTAAAAAGTATCGGCATTGGTAAAAGATGGCTAAGTTAAAAGTTCCATATACAAGGCGTAGCGTTTTTTCAGGCGCGATGGCATACTTATAGTATGTTGAGCGCCTGAAAAAACGCTACAACGCAGTAGATGGGGCTTTTAACGACGCCATCAATTTTTTTCTTCAAAATACTGCACCTGATAAGTCATGACCTTCAGTCCGGGCTCTTTCCAGGCATCATCAGGCAGACCGGCTTTCATGCAGAGATGTTCAAGAAACATTTTTTTATCAGGCAATTGCTCCCACACCTGGGGCAGAAACGTGGAACTCTGAAATCCTTTTCGAATGATCACACCATCAATATTTACACGAAGCTTGTTAAGCAGATCCTCTCCATCTTTATATTCAAGTTCCCGGGGTTTGGTAAGGAGGCTGACTTCGATATCAACTTTTGCAAGCTCCTGCTTTGAAAGCGCCGGGAACCGTGGATCATGAAAGGCCGCATTAACGGCATTGTCTTTTACCCCTTCTATGATTGATTTGTCAGGCTCCAGATTGCCGATGCACCCGCGCAGTCGGTCATTAATTTTAAGCGTAACAAAGGTTCCGCGGCGGGATGCGAATATATCATCAGACAGAGAAGATTTTAATTCAATGGATTCTTCTGTGTTTATACCGAGTTTATCTGCGATGGTTTTTCTTGCCAATTTTAACAGCACGTCTCCCTTTGCTTTATCCATTTGACCATATCCTTTTTGCCTGGGTTCTTTTTGACGGGTTGGGACAATGTCTTCATAAAACGCGATGGCCGCGTAGCCAACGACCCTGTCGCGTGTTCCGGCCGTGTCGCCGCTGTTTGAATAGTGAAGCAGCATCGGTTTCCACTGGTGGCGAAGGGCCAGTTGAACAAGGACCTGTATCGGATTTATGCCGCATGCCCGGTTGTTGGTATTAGATAATTTTTTTGTGTTTAAATCTAAAATCATTTGAATAGTTTGTTTATCTCTTTGTACCGCTTCGGAATAGGGAAGGTAATGTGAAAGATCCGAACTGACAACCACCAGCGTGTTTTTATCACAAATATCATCAATGGGTGCCAAATATTGCCTGATGTCACCCTGTCCCATAACAATAGGAACGATTTTAAACTGATGAAGATAGCTTTGCAAAAAGGGAAGTTCTACTTCAATACAATGTTCCTGTTGATCTGAGGCCGAAATCGCCTGAAAAATTGATGGATATAGTTTGCGCAATTTTTTAGCATCCGGATGGAGCAGCGCAATGCCAAGGGGGGTTTCATACCCTGCCGAATCGGTGATGGCGCAACCTGTAAACCCTACGCGATGATCCGGCCCCATGATGATAACCTTGTCAAAGTGTTTTCCTTTTAATACGAAATCAGCATGGGCGGCTGTCAGACCGGAATAAATATAGCCCGCATGAGGAAGAATCAGGGCTTTTAATGTTTTGTCCGGGGGAAGAAAAACTGGCGTTTTTTGGGCCAGGTTTGTGTATTCATTAATTTGCGCTAAGAGGGCATCCCGGTCTTTTGGATAAAATCTGCCGTCATAAACCGGTTTTCGAATTTTTTGTGCATAAACCGGATTTATGCCCGTATTTATAGATAGAATCCCTATCCAGAAGAATAATAAAAAGATGTGGATCAAATTTTTTTTAAACCGGGCCATGGCAAACCCCCTATGAAAGGAAGATAGAATTATATTTAAAATACAATGGTGTAATACAGCTGTCAAATATAAAAAAATTAATTTTCGTATACATTTCACCTTCCGTTTATGATATAAATAATTAATTTTTCAAAAAGGTCGGGCGATCCACATATTGTGA
>CAZQLG010000016.1:0-20288 GCA_964594105.1 uncultured Desulfococcus sp.
CTGTATCATCGATTGCCGCAGTTGCCGCCGAAAACTCTATGTACCGGAGTTCTTCACCACCCCCGGCAACAGCGCTGACCAGATCAAAGGGTGACGTGGCGGCTTTGATAATCAGGTTTGTTAATGCATTTAACAGGGGTTTGCCGAATCCAAAATCCGGATCATCGGTTCTTCCGGAGATCGGAAGCTCAACATCGATCTGCCCATTTCTATCCTTGAGCAGTGATATCGCAAGTCCCACCGGCAGATTAAGGGCATCTTCGCTGTCAACATCCTGGCCCAAAGTAAATTGATCCAGCAATACCCGGTTTTGCGCGTTGATTTCTTTTTTGTCTATCTTATACACGATATCTGTGCTGAATTTGCCTTTTGCAATGGCCCGGCCGATATATTTTCCCGTATACGGCGACAGAGGGCTGAGTTCCATGTTGGACAAACTGCATGTTACATCGAGAAACAGGTCTTCTTTTAATGGGTTGATGGAGCCATTTATTCTTATCGGTGCATATTCATCAATCTTGCCTTCTGCCTTCAGGTCAGCCGCTTTAAAATCTTCGGAGGTCAATCCGGTTAATCGTAATTCAGACAGGTTTAATCGGGTGGAAAAGTGGGGTTCGATATTTTTGTCGATGAACGTAAAATCAAAATTATCCAGATGAACTTCACCAATTTTGATCGGCATAAGCTCTCTTGGTGCCGATTCTGCTTTTGTATCCGGCTCCGATGGATTTTGAGCTGAATCGGTATCCGGCTCGGATTTAACAAAAATTTTATCTAAATTTGAGGCACCGTTGTTAAAAATGATAAACTGGTTTTTGAAATCTTTCAGCAGAATTTTATCGGTATTGATTCTTAACGGGTTCGTGGAGACATCAATGCCAGCAAATGAAAATGTCTTCCATGAAACAAACGCTTCTTTCTGATCCGGATCAATGGACTTAAATTCATTGATGGCTGCCTTTCCCGTAATTGTTGTATTGAATCCCCCTTCCGGTGTGGTGTGGACTGCGGCATGCCCGGCAGTGACAAATTTGCCGTCCGCAATCACCAACTGTATGTTTTCAGGAATATATGGCTGCCCCCACTCAAGTTTTAAATCCGCCAGGGAAAAATCACTTTCAACGGAAAGCGGGGTGATGCCCAATTGGCCGGTTGCCGAAATGTCGGCTTCTTTGTTGATCAGGGCATGAATATCATATTCAGCAGTTTTTTCCGGTGCCGTTGAAAATTTGGATATTTTAACCATAAGGTCATTGATAGACATTTTAACCGGTTTGGCATCCGGATTTTTTGCTGCAGAGGGTGTTGCTGCATCGTCTGTAAATAAAATCCTACCGGAATCCAGAAGAAACTCGGATATTTCGAGCTGAAACGGATTTTCCGGCGGGTTATCATCCGGTGTTGATTCGGCCTGCGTGGCTTCCGGTATTTCTTCCAGAGCTTCTGATGTTGTTGCTGGCTTCGGGCCAAGTGTTGTTAAATTGATAATGCCGTCGCGGTTTCGGAATACGGACAGCTCAGGAGATTGAATCTTAACAGACGCTATTTTTAACTGCTGTTCCATCGGGCGACAAGGCGCCACATCAATCTGAAGGCATGGCAGGGCCAGAAGTTTGCTGCCGTTCTTTTCTAACATTTCAAGGTCGGTAAGTCCGATGGTGCCTTCAACCGTTACTTCCGGTGCATCTGGTTTTTGCAGGAATGAAACCCGGGCGTCAACGTTCAGGCTGCCGTGGGTGATTTCAAAACCGACCATGTTTTTCGGAACATAGGTGAAGTAATAGGGAATTGAAAGATTTGAAAGGGAGAGCGTGACGATTGTTTCGATGGTGTCATGAAACGGTTTGGTGTCCACGTCCAGGGAAATCCCGGCTTGATTGAATTTTCCCGAAAAAATGGGTTTTGAATACGTATCAATGTATTTATCAAAATTGGAAATGTTCGGCAATGTGAGATTGATTGCGGATAAAACATGTTTTTGAGGGATTGTTTCATCCTGTAAGGAAATATTTCCGTCAATGATTGAGATATTGGAGATGGAAAATTGAAACGGTTTAGCGCTTGGATCAGGTTTTTCGGCTTTCTCTTCTGCCTTTTTTTCAGGCATCAGGTCTGAGAAGTTAAATTCGGTTTCAGATATCCGGGTAAGGCTGACATTCGGTTTTTCAAGCCGGATTTCGTTGACCACCAGTCCCAGTTTAAATAATGACAGAGTTTGAACGTTGATCAACAGTTGATCAAAAGAAATAAATGGATCAGTCGAATT
This sequence comes from uncultured Desulfococcus sp., assembly GCA_964594105.1. Taxonomy (GTDB): domain Bacteria; phylum Desulfobacterota; class Desulfobacteria; order Desulfobacterales; family Desulfosalsimonadaceae; genus SURF-3. The sequence continues at coordinate 2,267 of CAZQLG010000016.1, forward strand.
TTTATCTTTAATATCCAGGCCTTCGACTGCCGCAGTCAGGCTAAAGGGGTTTAGGTGGATATTTTCGATACTGACCGGCCGGTTCAATGCTGCAGACAATTTATCAGGCAGTATCGATTCCAGTATCATAGGGATGGCAATAAAACCGATCAGGGCATAGATGATCAGGCAGGTGCTGACAATGATGGCGATTTTTTTTTTCCGAGGCATATGTTATGTCCTGGCTGGATTAATGGTTGTTGGGTAGGCTGATTTTCGTAATGCTTCTTAAGTATTGAAACTACCTGTTAGGCACCCTAATGTCAAGAAGTTGGTATGTTGGGCATAAGAGACAACGAGTAGCACGCAATATAGAGACCGTCTTCGATGATGAAAATTAAATTGTTTTTACGGGATGAATCTTAAATGCAGCATCTCTGACATCTATTTTATATTTTATTGACAATATATTGTTTATTGTGATAAGAATAAGCCATTATAGAACATATATGGTCTTTTATAAAGCATATGATATTTGAATTAAAAATTACCGGTGAAATCGCGCATTCACTGGCTGAGCGTTTAAAAATGTTACGCCTCCAAAAAAAATGGAAGCGGTCGACCCTGGCTGAAAAATCAGGGGTTTCAGAGTCCAGCCTTCGGCGATTTGAACAGACAGCTAAGATATCTCTTGAAAATTTTTTAAAATTGATGTCCGCGCTTGGGCGACTTGATGAAATGGGAAAACTACTTAAGCCGCCGCCAGCTAAGTCGATTGATGACTTGGAATCGCGGAAGCGGAAAATTCCCAAAAGAGGCTCAATTTGATTCGATTAAATGTTCTGTTGCGATTTGATCAAAAAATAAGTATCCGCAGCACATCTTTTTAATCCTTCGGAAGGGGAACGTTTTTTCGGCATTAAACGATTTGATCGCAAGGACAATATTCGCTTTCATGTTCATTCATTTGGAAATCTTATACAATCTAATTTCAGAATTCCCTCTCAGGACTATGATCATTTTTTCAGGGTGGTAACAAGTTTATCCAAAAATGCATCAAGTAAAATCATATTTAAAATTATGGAGGTGCCCCCCATGACCGATTATCAAAGGACCGATTACCAATCAACCGATTATCAATCAAAAAGCTGGTGGCTGGAATCCTTACCCCAAATCATCACCCCCAACCCGGAACTGACCGGCAAGGACAAAGCCGATGTGGTTGTGATCGGCGGCGGGTATACCGGATTGTCTGTCGGATACCATCTCAAACAATTGAACCCGGGCATTGATGTTCGCGTGATTGAATCCGATGTCTGCGGTTATGGGGCATCCGGCAGAAACGGCGGGTTTTCCATGACCCTGTTCGGGCTGACCAAGGGAATCACCACGTTCCGGTTTAACGATGAAAAAGCATGGGCTGCTCACGGTTACATGGAAGAGGCCGTGGATTACCTGCATGATGTGATTTCGCAAAATAAGATTGACTGTGATTATGAGCGCAGCGGATATCTTCTGGTGGGAACCAGTCCGGGCCAGGTCAAGCGGGTGGAACATGATTTTAAGATTATTGAAAAATGGGGATCGACCGGTATTGAACGCTGGGACAAAGCCCGCATGGCCGAAGAATTTAATACGGATTTCTATAAACTCGGATGGTTTGAGCCCCGGTGCGGAATTATTCAGCCGGCAAAACTGGCCAGGGGCATGAAAGACCTGGCAGAGTCCAAAGGCGTCACGATTTATGAAAATTCCTTGGTGACTGATTTTTCAAAAAACGGGTCATCCGGGTATACGGTGAAAACGGCAAAAGGGGAACTGCAGTCCGAGTACCTGGTGTTTGCCACCAATGCCTACTCCGTTCTGTTTCCGCAATTAAAATCACTCCAGCGGCCGATTTTTACCTATATCGTTATGTCCGAACCATTGACAGACGCACAGATGGACAGTATCGGCTGGCAGTGCCGGGCCGGCGTGGAAGATGCGCGGGATTTGATTCATTATTACCGCCTGACAAAAGATAACCGGATTGTGATGGGCGGGGGGGATGTAGCCTTTACATACAGCAATGATTTAACCATTGATTTAAATAATAAGATATTTACGCACCTGGAACAGCATGTGACAGAGATTTTTCCCCAATTAAAAGGAATTCGTTTTACTCATCGATGGGGCGGGCCGGTGTCGGTAACTGTGGATATGGCGCCGGTGATCGGATATCTGGGAGACGATAAAAAAGCTATTTTTTCGTTGGGTTGCATCGGGCACGGGGTCTCTTTGACCACATACAACGGTCTGACCATTGCGGAAATGATCACCGGTAAAGAATCTTCCCGCACGGAAACTTTTTTTGTGGGCCGAAAAACATTGCCGTTGCCCCCGGATTTGATCACTTACGGGGCCGCCCATGCCATCCGGGGGTTTATGAAGCTGGAGGACCGGCTATATTATAAATAAATGCAATTAATTATAGATTCTTTTTGAACGTCCAACATCCAACACTGAACGCTGAACATCGAATGATGAAGTCGCTGTGCTCCACCTATTTATTTTTATAAAACTGGCAAAAATCCTTATTCAATGTTCAATGTTCAATGTTCACAAATCTCAGCTTTGAATTTTGGGTAGAGTATTCGGTTTTAGATAAAAACTGAACCAACGGGAGGCCCTATGATCATCGATATTCATACCCATCTGGGCGATATTCTTTATCCAAACGGTGGAGAATTAATTGATCAGAAAAATGTCCGGAAAAAAATTTTCTTTGATGTCATTTCACTTTCTGAGTTTCTTTTACACACCGGCATTTCCGATGCGATGGATCAATGGCTGTATAAAAAAATCTATACACTGGTGACCCGGGCATCACGGGCCAGGAATGCCACAGCCACCCTTGAAAATATGCGCCAGTCTATGGATGAAACAGGTGTTGTCAAAAGCGTCTGTATGCCCATCCCTCCATATTTGACATTTGATGACCTTGAAAAGGCCCGCCAAAAAGATGACGGGATCATTGCCTTTACCGGGATTGATTATACAAGAAAATACGATATGACATCGGCGCTGAAAGCAGATGTTTCAAAAGGGGCAAAGGGGATAAAACTGCACCCGATCATTCAGCGGGCCTCGATGGATAACCGAAAAACATTCGAGGCGATGGAGGCGTTTGCGCCTTTCCAATTGCCAGTCCTTTTTCATTGCGGTATCTCCTCTTATTACCTCGGTACAGAACAGCAGCAAAAAGAAAATGCCGTTTTCGGTGAAATTGCATATGCCAGGGAACTGGTGGCCAATTTCCCGAATATTACGTTTATTGCTGGCCATGCCGGTCTTTTTCAATACCGGGATGTGATGGATCTTTTAGGCGGGTTTAAAAATGTGATGGTGGATACCTCCGTTCAATCCCCCGGACACGTGAAAAAGCTTTTAAATGTCTTTGGACCGGAAAGAGTGATGTATGCATCAGACTGGCCTTTTGGCAACAGAAAGTCGGCTATTAAAATCGTGAAAAAAGCCTGCCAGGGCGATAAATCCCTTGAAAGCCGCATTTTTTATGAAAATGCGGCAGCATTGTTAGGGGAGTGATAGAGGCTTAATATGACAAATGTACTGATTCACCCGGCAACCCATGACACGATTCGTCCGGCCATTGACCGGGCCTTTGAAATATTTCCCGTCAATTTATCCGGTAAAATCGTCCTGATCAAACCCAATGCATTAAGAAGTTCAAACGCTGATGAAGCTATTGTGACCCACCCATCCGTACTCCGGGCAGTGGTGGAAAAAGTGGAAACCCTGAACCCGGCAGTCATTGTTGTGGGGGACAATCCCGGCGTGGCCAGTTATGGGGCCAATGAGGAATGCTTTGAAACAACCGGGCTCATGGCAGCGGCCAAAGGATATTACAAAAATATCGGCAATGATCCGGTCAATGTCCGCTTTAATCCGGATTTTATGTCTTTGGTGAGTGTTTCCAGAATTGTTACAGAAGCCGACATCATCATCAGTCTGCCGCGATTTAAAACCCATGGGTTAACAGTGATATCCGGCGCTTTAAAAAACAGCTACGGATTTTTGTGCGGTGCGCAGAAGGCCCTTCTTCACAAAATGGCCGGAAGTCCCGCCCGGTTTCAGGAAGTGGTGGTGGACGTGTTTAAGATTCGGGTACCGGATCTGTTTATCATGGATGCCGTGGTCGGTATGGAAGGCAATGGCCCGTCGTCCCCGGACTTGCGCGATATCGGCCGGATACTGGCCGCAGACAATGCCGTGGCCATGGATGCCGTGGTTGCCTTTATGATGGGGTGTGACCCATCTCGCCTGCGGTTTTTGCAAAAGGCCAAAGAAGAAGGCCTGGGTGATTATGACTTAAAGACCGTAGATATCATTGGAAATCTGGAAAAGATTGAAAATTTCAAATTGCCCCCATTGGGCGGTGAAGGGATTACGGGAAATCCGGCTATTCAGGAAATGCTTGCCAGTAAAACGAACTACCGGCCGAAGGTGAATCAGGATCTGTGCACGGGCTGCGGTACTTGTGTGGCCCAGTGCCCGGTGTCAGCGCTGACAATGGCCGGTGATTATCCGGCAGTGGATACCGCCACCTGTATTACCTGTTTCTGCTGTCAGGAACTTTGCCCTGAAAAAGCGATCCAGCTGGGTTAATTCGTAATCGCTAATTTTGATTTCATCTGAATTAATTTCAATTGTTTATTAATTTGACAGGCAGGGTGTTTTTTCATAATCTGTGTTCTCTGTGGTGAATAAACACCATGAAAAGCGTTTTACGAAGCCATCAAATAAACCGGCAGCAGAATAAAAGAAGGAGAACCGTTCCATGAATCCTTCATTAGCCCAGGCGGTTGAAAAACACCGGGAAAAAGTCGAATTGCAAGAGCAAAACCCTTCCCTTACTGCCCCCACCATGCGTATTTCAACCATCCGGGATGAACTGTTAAACACCCGGTATTCCATCTGCCTGGAACGTCCCACACTGCTGGAAAAATTTAAAACGTCCCGGCAGGGCCGACAGGCGAAATCTGCCCATCCGTTGATCCGGCGGGCCATGGCCATTGCTTATATTCTTTCTCACCGGCAGCCGAAAATCTATGAAAATGAATTGATCATAGGGAATATGACCTCCAAGCGGGTGGCGGCCAATTACTATCCTGAAGGCGGTTCAATCAATATTTTAGAAGACCTTTTTCGCCTGGAAAACCGTCAGATCCCGATATTCCTCTCATTTCGGGAGAAGTTAAAGCTGGCGGAAATCGCTGTTAAAACCGGACTGACCAGTGTGGGTGGTCAAACCCTGCTGCGTCCCGGCCGAATCTCTCATTTTCTGGATTTTTTTACAGCCAAAAGATATTTCATTACTGAAGAAGCGGGTATTGCCCACCAGGTGGGAAATTACATGGATGTGGTGCATAACGGGATTTGCCGCTCGGATGACACAGCAAAACAATGCCTGGATTCGCAAACATTAATAGACGGAACCCCCATTTCCGAAGACCAGAAAGCCTTTTTCAAATCCGTGTGTATTGTGATTGCGGGTATCCGTCAAATGGCAGCCAATCTGGCGGATGCAGCAGAAGCAAAAGCGGCTGAACCCGGGATCACAGATGTCCGTCGGCAGGAACTTCTGGCGTCGGCTGCGGCCTGCCGGCACGTGCCGTATCACCCGGCCCGGACGTTTTCAGAAGGGCTCCAGTCCTGCTGGCTGATCCATATGGCCATGATTTGCGAAGATTTTGAACAGGGCATGTCTTTTGGCCGGCTGGACCAGATACTTTATCCGTTGTATTGCAAAGAAATTGAAACCGGTCAGCTGATTCCTGAAACAGCCGCAGAAATTATGGCAAGCTTTCAGCTGAAAACCTGTGAAACCATGCCGCTTTATTCGGAGAGAATCGACCAGTACTTCAGCGGTAATGCGGTTGCCCAGGGGATCACCGTGGGCGGGACGGATGCGGACGGAAATGATGTGACCAACGAACTGTCCGGCCTGATACTTGATGCCTTTGCCCAGATTCGAACCCGGGAACCGGCACTGCATGTGCGGGTTCACGAAAATACACCGGCATGGTTTCTGGAAAAAGCGGTTGAGATTGTTCAGCTCGGGTGCGGCAAGCCGTCATTTTTCGGAGACCCGGCCGTGGTTCGGTCTTTGGAAAATGCCGGGATGACCACTGAACATGCCAGAGATTATGCAGTGATTGGGTGTGTGGAGATGGCCAGTCAGGGGCGGACGTATAATTCGTCAGATGCCTGTCTGTTTAACCTGCCGTTGTGCCTGGAACTGGCATTAAATGAAGGCCGGCGGTTTCTGGGGTGGAATCCGGCCCGCAGGCGATGTGGTGCGGTCACCCCGCCGGTGGCACAGATGGCATCGTTTGAGGATGTGGTAAACGCGGTTTGTTCTCAGGTTAATGATGCAGTGAATGAGATGGTAAAAGTGATTTCCTGGCTGGAAAAAACGTATCGAACAGTCAGGCCCACACCCATTAATTCTATTGTCACACAAGGGTGCCTGGAGAAGGGAAAAGATGTCACCTGGGGCGGCGGTCTTTATGATCTGACGTCCATTCAGACGGCAGGCCTGGCTGATGCCGGGGATTCGCTGTATGCCATCAAGCGTCTGGTGTTTGATGAACAGCGCATGTCTTTGTCTCAATTGGCGGATATTTTGAAAAATAATTTCTCCGGCCATGAAATCTTGCGGCAGGAACTGGTCAATAAGTTCCCTCATTTCGGCAACGGTATCGAAGAAGTGGATGCGATGACCCAGCTGGCCGCCGACATCTATTCCGATGCCATCTTGTCTCATAAAAATACCCGGGGCGGCCAATATGTGCCCGGTATCTATTCCATGACCTGCCATATCGGATTCGGCAGAAAGACCGGGGCCCTTCCCAGCGGTCGCCTTGCCGGTGAACGACTGTCCAACGGATTATCACCCATTGATGGCCTGGACCGATGCGGACCCACAGCGGTTTTGCGATCCGCCGCAGCCTTAAATAGCCATAAGTGGTCGAACTGTTGTGCCCTGAATATAAAATTTGATAAAAAAATGGTGAGCGGACAAGTCGGGAAAAAAGCGCTTTCCGGCATTTTTCGCACCTATTTTGAGCAGGGCGGCATGCAGGTCCAGGTGAATGTGCTGGATGCGGACATGCTGCGCGAGGCCCGTCAGGACCCAAACGCCCACCCCGGCCTGGTGGTCCGGGTGTCTGGATACTGTGCTTATTTTAATGATCTTCAGCCCAATGTTCAGGACGAAATCATTGAGCGGACCGCTCACGGAATCGGGTGATATGGCGACCGCAAAAGATCCGGCGGTTTTTTCCATCCAGCATTTCTGCCTGCATGACGGTCCTGGTGTCCGCAGCATCGTATTTTTTAAAGGCTGCCCCCTGCGATGTGCCTGGTGCCAGAATCCCGAATCATGGCGCACAGCTCCGGAGCTGGCGTTTAAACCCCATCTTTGTATTGATTGCAGAACCTGCGTCAATACATGCCTGCAAAAGGCCCTTTCAGCGCCCGGTATTCGGGATACCCAAAAATGTGATGACTGTTTTACGTGCGTGGAAAACTGCCCGGCTGGTGCGATGGTGTGTTTCGGCAAATACACCACGATTGACTCTGTTCTCGAAGAACTGCGTCCGGAGTTTCCGTACATGAAAAATACCGGGGGCGGTGTGACATTTTCCGGTGGTGAACCGACCTTGTTTCCGGAGTTTATCGGGCAGCTGTCAAAACGTCTTCATGAAGAAGGCATCCATACGGCCCTGGAAACCTGCGGGTTTTTTGATTCGGAAAAAGAAATCGGGTTTTTATCCGATATGGACCTGGTGCTGTTTGATATAAAGCTCTATGATGAAATAGCCCATCGCAGGTATTGCGGCAAATCAAACAAAAATATTAAAAAAAACCTCACCCGTGTGGCCGCTTTCACCTTAGCTGGAACCGGCCCCATCATCTGGCCGCGACTGCCATTGATTCCCACAGTTACCGATACAACTGAAAATCTGACCGATTGGGCACAATTTCTTAAAAACATCGGCATTTCGTACCTTACGCTGGTGCCGTATCATAATATGGGTGACGGCAAGCGGGAATGGCTGAATCTGCCGTCTGCACCGGAATTTCCGGCTTTAACCGAAAAACGATTGCAGGTTTCGATTGACCTGTTGGGGAAAAATGGTATTTCATGTTTCGCGCCCGGCGAAGAAGATTGGGTGCAAGCTGATTTGAAAACCGTGTCAGAAAATAGGATGACAACATGAAACCAATAGTAAAAAGAGCGACCGTCCAAACCCCGGGCGGCGGTGAGATGGAACTTTATCAGCGCGACCGGGATTTTATAATCCAGATCAACGGTCAAGAGTTGATGCAAAGCCGTCAGCATGAATCTGAACTGGAACTGGCTCGGCTGGGGTGTGCGCACCTGGCTGGCCGCAAGGCACCGAACATACTCATCGGTGGCCTGGGCCTGGGGTATACCCTGCGCCAGGCGCTTGACATGATCGGCCCCAACGCCCGCGTCGTCGTGGGTGAGCTGGTGGATGCCGTTGTCGAATGGAATCGTGAATTTTTCGGCGAACTCAACAGGCGGCCGCTGGAAGACGACCGCGTTGATCTTAAGACGGGTGATGTTGTCGCGCTTATCTCACGTTCCAAATCCAGATTCGATTCGATCCTGCTGGATATCGATAATGGTCCTGCGGCAATGACCGATTCCGCTAACCGGCGTTTGTACGGTACAGAAGGCATTCAGGCATGTAAGCAAGCTTTATGCAAGCAGGGCGTTCTGGCGGTGTGGTCGGCTGAGCCGAGCAAGAAATTTGAAAAACTTTTAATGAGCTGCGGTTTTTATGTCACCCGTTTCCGTGTTCCTGCTTATCCGGGAAGTAAAACCCAGTCTCGCTTTATCTTTGTCGCTTCAGAAGATAAGAAGATCTTGCCTAAGGGGGGCGGGGAACTGCGTGTGCAGACCAGGAAGGTATCAAAGAAAAAGAACAAAGGATTCTGGAATAAGCGATAGTCTCGGCTGTTCTTTGAATTTTTTGTCGGGCCAATACATAATTTGGCCTGATAAAAATTTTCGATAAAATAAAAATTCTGCAACTGAGCCAGAAAGAAAGAGCAGCAGCGGTCACAATTTTTTAATTGAAATGATTGGGAGGAAACTAAATGAGGAAACTAAATGAGAAAACATAACGGAACGCAGCTCTACGGTATTAAAAGGCTTGTGGCAACGCTTAAAATGGGCATGAACAAGGAACTTTCACCCCTTACAATAAAACAGAAGCTTGCCATGAACTATGTTTCAAAGGAAAGCAAGCTGACACAAATAGGGGATAAAATTTTTACAAATACGTTTACGCCGTTTTTCCCATCGGTTGCATATGATCGTTTTCTTAAAGGTGTTGTCTCCATCATATCCGGAAATCCCTACCCGGTGGTGACCAATTTTGCTGTTACCCCGCGATGTCCGTGCAATTGCTGGCATTGTTCTTTTTCAGACAGATCAAAAAAAGATATTCTCACACTGGAACAGATCAAAAAAGCCATATCCGAAGTTCAGGATTTAGGCGCAAGTGTTATCGGGTTTACCGGAGGCGAACCGCTTTTACGGGATGACTTAGAAGAAATTATTGCTTCGGTTGATGAACGATCCATGCCGATTATGTTCACGACAGGCTATAAGCTGACCAAAGACCGGGTGAAACGGTTAAAAGCGGCAGGCCTGCAAATCCCTGTGATCAGTCTGGACCATTACACAGCAGAAGTTCATGACAAAGGAAGAAGAACACAAGGGATTTATGATTATGCGTTGAACGCTATTAAGCTTTTTCAGGATGAAGGCTTTTATGTTGCGGTTTCCTTTGTGCCGGACAAAGCACTTGTCAGCAACCGGCCGGAGATTTTCAAGGTGATTGAATTTTTTAAGGATCTTGGAATTAATGATATGCGGCTGACCTCCCCGATATTAAGCGGTAAGCTCACAACAAAGCCTGAAGCGAAATTGTCTGCTGAAAATGTTAAAACCATTTTTGAAATTCAGAAGAAATGCACAAAGACAAAAGGCTATCCCGGTGTTTTCGCCTATGACTTTTTTGAAAGCGAGCAGTATTATGGTTGCGGGGCCGGTTTTAATTATATGTTTATTGATTCCCAGGGAAATGTTTGTCCCTGTGATTTTACCATGCTTTCCTTTGGGAATATCCATGAACAACCCATTCGCGAAATCTGGGAGGAAACAAGCAAAAATTTCTGTAAACCGGGTTGTTCATGTTATGCGAATTTAAGTAATGATTTTATCTATGCGAAGAAATCAGAAGAGTGGCCGCTGAAAAGAGAAGCAACCATTGAAATCCTTAAAGAGTGTCCTTCCTATGATGAAAAGAAATCCCCTGAATTCTACAGGCGCATGGGGTTTCCCAATAAATAAGTTATTTTCAGAATGACCATAAATTAAAAAGATAATTAAGCTGCTTCAGGAATTTGATTAGATAAAAGAGTCAAAAAAATTTAAGAAACTATTTGAATATCCAAATACATGGAAAATTTTTCCGCCGATTAACACTGATATTTAGTGGAAAGGAATCTAATGGTAACAATTCGGGGCAAATCCGGACTATTTCAATTTCATCTAAACTCTGCAGCACGCTTTGCTTCTACATGTGTTGCGATTGAAAATGAAGAAAAGCATTTGGAATGGCCCCAGCCAAAATGGGAGGAGGCACGAAGTAATGCTTTGGCTGCAGTGCTTCTCTCGGCAGCATCATTGGAATCTTCAATCAACGAGTTCTACCAGCAGGCTGTGGACAAAGACAGAAATGCAATGGAGGCTCTCACTGAGAATCAAATAAAATTTCTCGCGGAACTATGGCCAGAAATCGAACAATTTTCACCATTGCGCAAGCACCAAATCGTCCTTGTAGCTATGGGCTACGAGTCCATGAACAAAGGGCAAGAACCATATCGGAGCGCGGATGGCTTGATGCGTCTCAGAAATGCCCTTGTACACTTCAAACCAGAATGGGACGATGAGCTTAAGGAGCATCAATCACTTGAGAAACGGCTCTCGAAACTGTTTCCAGTCAGCGCTTTAGCGGGCCGTGCAAAAGGTCAAATGGTTTGGTTCCCACATAAATGCCTTGGTGCGGGTTGTGCAGAATGGGCAGTCGAAAGCGCTATACAATTCAGCCACCAATTTGTCAGCATACTTGGTGTAAGGGAGAGATTAAAGCACATAACCACATAACCTCGCTTGTTTAGGGGACGGCAAATAACGCTCCGCCACTGACCAGCCCGTTATTTTATAAATATTAAAACCACAAAAAAGAAAGGAAAGGCCACATGAGCAGACAACACATTGAAATACGACAATCATTTAATGCGCCGGTTGAAACAATATTTAATATTTTAACGGATCATGAATCTTTTGGGAAAGTGATCGCAACTAAAATCCAACGGGTGGTCGATAGTCAGGAAGAAAACAAGAATGGTGTGGGGTCGGTCAGGCGGATTTCGTCTTTTCCTGTTCCTGCTTTTGAAGAAACCGTCATTACATTCGAACCAAATCAGCTGATGGAATATGTGGTCAGTAAAGGCAGTCCTATTAAAAATCATAAAGGCCGGATGGAATTTTCAGAAGAAGAAGGAAAAACCAAACTTTGCTACTCAATTGATTTTGATCCAAAACTGCTCTTAACACTTCTTGGCTCTGTTTTAAAACCGGCGATTGAAAAGCCCATCCGTCAAAGCCTGGAAAAACTTTCCAGACGCTATGAGCCCAGCCAATAAATTCTGGAACATGAAGAGAATCAGAAAAACACCAAAAATAAATCCGGAATTTCATCATAAAAAAATTGAATTACTGGCCCCCGGTGGTGATGTTGATTCGATAAAAGCGGCAATTGCAGCCGGGGCGGATGCTGTATACTGTGGTCTGAATAGATTTAATGCCAGAAACCGGGCAACAAATATAAATTTCAAAGATTTAAACGGGATTATAAATCTTGCGCATAGACATCATTGCAAAGTTTTTATAACCCTGAACATTATTATCGTGGGCAGTGAAATTCCGGCCCTTGTAAGCTTGTTGAATAAATTGGTTAATACAAGGATCGATGGCGTCATTGTTCAGGATTTTGGATTGTTTTATCTGCTATCCAAGTACTTTAAAGGTCTTGAGATCCATGCATCGACGCAGCTGAATACGCATAATCAAGGCCAGATGAATTTTTTAAGTAAACTGAACGCTGCCCGGGTGAATCTGGCCAGAGAGTTAAATATTCATGAGATAAAAGCACTATCTCTCATAGGACATAAAAAGAATATTTTAACTGAAGTATTTGTTCACGGTTCCTATTGTATCTCTTTTTCAGGCATTTGTTATATGAGTTCTGTCCATGGTGGGAACTCGGGAAATCGCGGCAGATGCAGTCAGCCATGCAGAGATAGATATTTAACCACCCGGCAGGGTAAAAATTTTCCCCTTAATCTCAAAGATAACTCCGCATTTTTTGATCTGAGACAAATCTCTGATGCAGGGGTTGCCGCAATAAAGATTGAAGGAAGAATAAAGAAGTTTGATTACGTCTATACGGTGGTCAATTGCTGGAAAAAACAACTCGAAAGTTTTTATACTCAAAACAGGTTAAGTGATGACAATCGTGACCTTTATAAGGTGTTTAACCGGGATTTTTCAAATGCCTATTTAAAGGGTGATATTAATAAAAATATGTTTATTGATAATTCCCGGGATCATTCAATTAAACATCTTTCAGACATTAATTATTTTTCTACGAATAAAAACCGGGTGAAAGACGAGAAAGACCTTTATAACGAAAAAGAAGACATTTTAACTCATGTCAAAAATAAAATCAAACATCTCAGTATCGCTAAAATCCCTTTAATAATAAGCATTTCAGGAAAAGTGGATGCGCCTTTAAAAGTATCTGTAAAAACGCCGGGCAATATGCCGGCCAATACGCCGGACATGTCATTTGAAGTATTTTCAAATGTAAATCTTGCCCCAAAAAACAAAGAAACCACTGCTGAGTGTCTAAGTTACAATATTTTATTAGAAAGACTGAGCGCCTTAAATAATACAGAATACACCATTTGGCAGCTGGAATTGGAAAATCTTCAAAAAGATCTTTTTTTATCTCTTAAAGAGCTGACTTCAGTAAAAAAAAGAATTTTATCTGTCTTATATGGTTCAACAGGTTTAAATAGTTCAACAGGTATAAATGGCTCAAAAAGCGTCACCGGTTCAAAAGAAATGATTGACCCGATTGACGTTCCTTTTTTAAAAAAACAACGTCCATTAAAAAATAAACCTGCTCTTTCTGTTTTAATTTCTTCCCAAAAGGATTTGTACCTTTGTAACAACTCCTCTGCAGATATCTTTTTTCAACTTCCGAACTGTTTTAAAAAAGAGGGCAGTAAAAATGAACCTTCTGAGTTTATTGATCTTTTTTTAAAAAATAAAAAATTAATGCCCTGGTTCCCATCTGTTTTAATCGGAGAAAACTATACTGATGCGGTAAAATTTCTCCAGCAGGTGCAACCAGAACTTATTGTAACAAATAATACCGGAATTGCTTATGAAGCCTGTAAAAGGAAAATCCCCTGGATAGCAGGGCCCTGTCTTAATATTGTTAATTCTTTTAGTCTTTTGTGTTTAAAAGAAAAATTTAACTGTTCTGGTGCATTTATTTCCAATGAAATTAGTAAATATCAGATAAAAAGGTTTATCCGGCCGGTGAATTTCAAGCTGTATTATAGCATCTATCATCCTGTTTTACTTCTGACCAGCAGGCAGTGTTTATTTCATCAGGTGACTGGATGTGAAAAAAGTCGAATTGATGAGCAATGTATTCAAACGTGTAATAAATCTGCTTCAATTAGAAATTTAAAAAAGGTTTCTTTGTTTATTGAAAAATCAAAAGGGGACTATCATTGTATCTATAACAATATTAATTTTTTGAACACGGATATTGTGACTGATGTACCGGGTATGTTTTCCGGTTTTTCCATTGATTTAAGAGATATAAAAACTGAAACGAAGATTGAGATGGATAAATCCGGAATAATAACGCTTTTTGAAAAGCTTTTAAATGGAAATCCTGATTCAAGAAAGGAACTCAACCAAATTATTTATCCCTCCACGAACATCCAATATAAAAAAGGAATATAGTGTCTTGCTTTTGAGGCACAGATAAAACGAAATCCCAAAGATGGTGTCAATCCGCCTTTAAATCGTTTTCAAGAAACATGCGGTAGCTGATTCCGGCGGCAATGATGATGACAAGCGTTATAATCGCAGGGGTTCCTTTTAAATCAATTTCCATTTAATTCTCCTTTTTCCCCCTTTGCATAAGTAGTGACCGTTTTTTTTGTCGTGTAATATATTTAAAGATATCATATTCTGGTAAAATATCCTGATCAAGGATTCTGATAAAATTTTGTATAGGAAAGTCACAGGGCATGGCTTGAATTTTAATTTCAATGTGTCCTTAAAAATTTGCTGTCAGTATTATTTTTCGATGCCGGCTCGGGCCTGAACGCCGGCCTGATAATAATGCTTAATCTCTTTCATCTCGGTCACCAGATCCGCCGCCGCCATCACCTGTTCGGATACTCCCCGCCCGGTAATCACCAGTTCCGTTTTTTTCGGTTTAATCCGGATCATGTCAAGAATGTCGTCTGTTAAAATAACACCCAATTTTTCCGCCACAGCCGCCTCTTCCATGATGACCACATCATATTCTGCAGACAACAGCGCCTGCCGGATGGCATCCAGACACCGGCCGGCGGCGGCCATATCCTCGTCCGTCGGTTTTCCCACCGTAAATTTTCCCGTGCCGAACTGTTCAATGGTTATCAGATCATCAAAACGCGCCAGCGCTTTTAACTCGCTGTATCCGCCCTGTTTCATAAACTGGGCAATATAGACTTTAAACCCGGCACCGGCAGCCCTTAAAGACAAGCCAAAGGCGGCAGTTGTCTTGCCCTTGCCGTTACCCGTATAAACCTGGACATAGCCCTTTTCCATTGTGCCCCCTTTGCGGATTGCAAACGATATAAAAAATTGATTGTTTTTTCATTGTAATTCATTGTCAAACTCAGATAAATCACATATCACTTTTTCCTTGACAGAGGCAACCGGTTAAGTGATTTTTTGATGGCGGTGTAAAAAGCTTTTCATGGTGACGCATCACCATTGTTTGATGAAATTAATTATAAATTATTCCAAGTCGTTGTGAATGAGTTAAGCAAAAGATAAAATTTAACCACAGAGAACCCAGAGACCACAGAGGGAAAAAATTAAATTAAAGTCTTTTTCTCAGTATTCTCTGTGCCCTCAGTGGTGGAAAAGGAATTTTAATGATCACCGAATATTTAAAACATAAAGAAAAACGCGAAGCACAAGGTATCCCGGCAAAACCGTTAAGCGCAGAACAGGTCAGTGACCTGACAGAATTGTTACAAAACCCGGCGGGCGTTGATGAATCCCTGCTCCTTGACCTGATCACAAACCGAGTTCCCGCCGGTGTTGATGAAGCAGCAAAAGTAAAAGCAGCTTTTTTATATGATATTGCCAGAAACAAATGCCACTCCCCTTTGATTTCACCGCAAAAAGCCGTTTTTTTGCTGTCCACCATGGGCGGTGGATATAATATTGCCCCTTTAATTGATTTGCTCGATGATGCCGATCTGGCCGTTGATGCTGCCAACGCGTTGTCTCAATCGATTCTGATTTTCGATTCGTTTGACGAGATATTTGAAAAATCTAAAACCAATTCTTTTGCCAGACAGGTGGTTGATGCCTGGGCAGATGCCAAGTGGTTTACAGAAAAACCCGTGTTGCCGGAAAAGCTGACCTGTACGGTGTTTAAGGTGGAAGGTGAAATTAATACGGATGATTTTTCTCCGGCGTCAGAGGCCTGGAGCCGTCCGGATATCCCTTTGCACGCCTTGAGCATGCTCTCTTCCCGTACGCCGGATAATACGATTAAAACCATTAAAAATTTAAAACAAAAAGGGTTTCAAATCGCCTTTGTCGGTGATGTGGTGGGCACTGGATCTTCCAGAAAATCCGCCTCCAACTCTGTCATCTGGCATATCGGCGAAGACATTCCCTATCTTCCGAATAAACGCAGGGGAGGCGTGGTGATTGGCAGCACCATTGCGCCGATTTTTTTCAATTCTCTTGAAGACGCCGGCGCCCTGCCCATTGAATGCGATGTGAGCCGGATCAAACATGGCGATATCATTACCATATTTCCCCATGAAAACCGGATCATCCGTTCTAACGACGGGGCAGATAACGGGGAAGAACTGGCTCGATTTCAGTTAAAAACAAATGTGATTAGAGATGAAGTCCAGGCCGGCGGACGCATCCCCTTAATTATCGGCCGAACCCTGACCGAAAAAGCAAGAAAGGCTCTCGGATCTTCATTTTCTGATGTCTTTGAAAACCCGCCGGTTTGCAAGATGCCGGCAAAAGGGTATACCCAGGCCCAGAAAATGGTTGGCCGGGCCTGCGGATGCGCCGGGATACTCCCCGGAGAATATTGTGAGCCCAAAATCACCACTGTCGGCTCCCAGGATACGACCGGGCCCATGACAAGAGAGGAAATCAAAGAACTGGCCTGCTTAAAGTTTTCCGCAGACCTGGTGATGCAGTCCTTCTGCCACACCGCCGCTTACCCCAAGGCTGTGGATATAAAAATGCAAAACAGCCTGCATGAATTTATCAAAAACCGGGGGGGCGTGGCTTTGCTTCCGGGCGACGGCATTATTCATGCGTGGTTAAACCGCATGCTGTTGCCGGATACCGTGGGAACCGGGGGAGACTCCCATACCCGTTTTCCCATTGGCATCAGTTTCCCGGCCGGATCCGGGTTGATCGCGTTTGCCGCAGCCTTAGGTTTTATGCCGCTGGACATGCCCGAATCCGTTCTGGTGAAGTTCACGGGTGATCTCCAGCCCGGCATTACCATGCGGGATGTGGTCAACGCGGTCCCCTATGCCGCCATACAAAAAGGGCTTTTAACCGTTAAAAAAGAAGGCAAGAAAAATATCTTTGCCAGCCGCATTATTGAATTTGAAGGCTGGCCGGAATTAAGTGTCGCACAGGCATACGAATTGACCAACGCGTCTGCAGAACGGTCTGCGGCGGCTTCCACTATTGATTTATCCGCTGACGCGGTCACGGTTTTCATAAAAGAAAATATGGAAATATTAAATGGATTGATTGACGCTAAGTATGGGGATGTTGATACCATCCAACGCCGAATTGATGGAATGAACCGCTGGCTGAAAAATCCGGAATTGATAAAACGAGACCTTGATGCCGTGTATGCGGCCGAAATAGAAGTCAATCTCTCAGACATTAAAGAGCCGATTGTCGCATGCCCCAATGATCCGGATGATGTCCGCCTGTTAAGTGATGTTGCCGGAACTTCCATTGATGAAGTGTTTATCGGTTCCTGCATGACAGGGATTTCCCATTTTCAGCAGGCAGCGCAAATCCTTGAAGGCAAAAAAAATCTGCCGGTCCGGTTGTGGATGACGCCGCCTACCCGGATAGACGCGCAGCACCTTAAAAATGACGGTCTGTATAGTGTTTTTGGCACTGCCGGTGCCCGGCTTGAAACACCGGGGTGTTCCCTGTGCATGGGGAACCAGGCCCGGGTGGCGGATGGGACGACGGTCATATCCACATCGACCCGCAATTTTCCCAACCGGATGGGGGATGACACTCAAGTCTATCTCGGATCTGCGCAACTGGCTTCGATTTGCGCGATTATGGGAAAAATTCCAACAATTAATGAGTATATGGGTTTTGTGAAGGTGAGATGAACGGTGGAAAGTAGAGGCGGAAGGGATGAACATCGAACATCAAACGTCCAACATCGAATGATGAATGAAAACAAGGGGGAAAATAGTTATTTAGATCGGTATTTTTTTATCCGATTTTTAAATTAACCTGAGGAGCGGAGCGACATCATTATTCGATGTT
>CAZQLG010000017.1:0-19653 GCA_964594105.1 uncultured Desulfococcus sp.
AGCTTTTACGTTTCCGCTACTCATGAGATGAGAGGCATTTTTTAAGTATACCATAGGTGGGTTGAGATTTGTTGCCGAATTTTTGAAAAAATTTCGCATGGCTATTGAATGCTTCACCGGAGGGATGGATTTTGGTGGTGAGCACTTCTATTGAACGCAGAATTCACCGGCAACAAGGACTCGATGACTTAGGTGTAATGGTAAAATTTTATTTCGATTGTTTCGAATTAGGTTGACGTCATATCATCATTTTTTTAAGCTTATGATCAAAACTATAGGCAACACAAAGTGATCGTAATATAAATAAAAATCAGAAAGGAAGAATAGCCCTGCCAGAATTCGGCTCACCTTTTTCAGGGCTCGCAAAGGATCGAAAGATTACCGATCAGGAACTCATTCGATAATATTGAACAAAGAAAGGATTTGAACGATGTATTTTAACCAGATTACTGTGCCGGGACTGGGATGCAATTCTTATGTTATTGGTTGCCCTGGTGCAAGGCAGGCAGTTGTTGTAGACCCCAAGCGCGATGTGCAGGATTACATGGACATATCAAGAGATGAAGGGATGAAAATCACCCATATCATCGAAACCCATGTGCACGCCGATCATGTCAGCGGCAACCAGGAATTAAAATCCCGCACAGAAGCGGCTATTTATTATGGTGAAGGCTCGCCTGTGACGTTTGATCACAAAGAATTGAAAGAAGGCGATGTGATTGAATTCGGCATGGTCAAGCTTGAAATTTTGAATACCCCTGGCCATACGCCAAACTCCATATCAATTATAGTAACAGACAAGGCCCGATCAGACAAACCCGAGCTGATACTTACTGGGGACCTTCTTTTCGTTGGTTCCATCGGGCGGCCTGATCTGGCTGGAGCGGAAGTCTTAGAGGAACAGGTGAAAAACCTGTATGATTCTCTTTATAAAAAACTGCACCGACTGCCGGATTATCTGGAGGTTTTTCCCGCCCATGGTCAGGGTTCCCTGTGCGGCAAAGGATTAAGCGCCAAGGCAAGCAGTACACTGGGCTATGAACGTCTGACCCAGCCCGTGCTTCAATTGCAGGGGTTTAAAGAGTTCCATGATCAGATTGCCGGTGCTTTTCCTGTCAGGCCAAAAAGCTTTACGCACATTATTAGTAGCAATGCCCATGGTGTCCCGCTTTTGGAGCGTTGTCCACTGGAACAGACGCTGAATCCGGATCAGTTTGAACAGATCCGCCAGCAGGGTGCAACCATAATTGATACCCGGGACACGGCTTCTTTCGGCGGATTTCATATTCCCGGCGCCATCAATATCGGATTTGAAAAGCAGATGGCCAACTGGATCGGCATGGTGGTTGATCCTTCGGACAATCTTCTGCTGGTGGTGGATGACCGGGATAGATATGACCAGATGACGACCCAGCTCCACAGAATCGGTTATGATAACATATTTGGTTATCTTTCCGGCGGTATGGCAGCCTGGATTTCCAGCGGAATGCCGATTGACAGCCTATCGCCGATCTCCGTCCATAGCCTCAAGCAGCAGCTGGACAAAAAAGATTTCGGCATGATCGTGGATGTCCGAACTCCAGAAGAACGGGCGCAGGGCTATATCCCGGATTCACACCACGTACCGATGACGACTATCCTTGCAAATAGTCTGGATACTCCGAAAGATGAGGAAGTCATTCTTGTTTGCGGCACCGGGTATCGGGCCAACATTGTGGCCAGCCACCTAAAACAGGATGGATTCAGTCATGTGCACAGCCTGGCCGGAGGTCTTACCGCTTGGCAGAACGCGGGCTTTGGCCTTACAGCCTGAATCTGGATGGCTTAGCTTGAGATTCCAATATCAAAATTAGAATAATCATGATCTAAGAATGTTCCAAAACGACAGTATTGCAAATAATTTTTGGTATCATCACCTTAAACGACCGGTATAAAAGGATCTCATGATTTTTGGGGAAAATGAAATTAATGACATAATATTTGATTATAATTTTGAAAGTCATCGAGGCAGATCGTTTTTAATTTCTTAAAACAATACAACAGGAGGATTTTTAATGGCGAAAGTATTGGTAGGCTATACAAGCAGAACTGGAAATACGGAGAAAATGGCTCAATTTATCGCAGAAGGTGTCCGTCTTTCAGGGCACGAGGCGGATTTGAAAAAAAATTAATGATATTAAAACCCCCAAAGATCTTGCAAGCTACAACGGTTTGATACTCGGCTGCCCGACGTATCACCGGGACATGACGGGGGGTATGAAACAGTTCCTTTTTATTGCTGAAAAGGCCAATCTATTGGGAAAAATCGGCGGGGCTTTTGGTTCCTATACCCATAGTGGGGAGTCCGTCCCCATGTTGTTTGATACGATGCTTTATGTATTTAAGATGGACATGGTGGATCTTGGACCCCTGTCGTTAAAGGAAGCTGTGCTCACGGGATCGGACGGCACCAAGGCTTGCCAGGATCACGGCAAGGCCGTGGGACAAAAATTATCATAATTTTTTGACCTTTTATAAGAAAAATAATAGCCAACAGCAGGAGAAACAATGCTTAAACTTGGAGAAAAAGGATCGATCATTCAAAGAGATAAAGAGACCTATGCCATAGCACCCCATATTCCCTGCGGTGTTGTGACGCCGGAGCTCTTGCGAAAAATTGCCGATGTCGCAGAAAAATATAATGCACAGGCCTTGAAAATCACAAGCGCCATGCGAATTGCCATGGTGGGAATAAAGGAAGAAGACATTGATAATGTCTGGAACGACTTGGATCTTCCCCCCGGAGCCGCTGTGGGGCTGTGTGTCCGCAGTGTAAGGGCCTGCCCGGGGACAACTTTTTGCAAGATGGGGCAGCAAGATGCCTTAAGCATGGGGATGAAACTGGACAAACAATACCATGGCATGGAGCTTCCAGGAAAATTTAAAATGGCCGTATCCGGATGCCATATCAACTGCGCAGAATCCTGGGTCCGTGACATTGGTTTGTTCGGAAAACCAAAAGGTTGGACCTTGGTTATTGGCGGTAATGTGGGAATCACCCCCAGAATCGCTCAGGAATTAGCTACTGATTTGAGTGATGAACAAGCCATTGAAAGAATCAGTCAAGTCATTGCCTATTACCAGAATACCGCTAAAAAAGGAGAGCGTCTGGGTAAAATGATCGACCGAATCGGGTTTGACACCGTTAAAAATGTATTGTTATCAATATAGGCAATACAGGAAGAATCCAGATCAGCCCGGCATGGCATGATAATCTGATGTCAGGTCTCCATTCTTCGTATTTCTTTTTTTAACATCGGTAGTGAATAACTGTATTATTTGGTTTTGCCGACGCCCTGAGTTTTTGACTGCAATGTTGAAGTCTCATATTTAGCTTGTCAATGCCATAAGTCTCAACGCTTGGGGATCAATCGAAAGAGTAGACTATTTCTAAAATCGACAGTAATACGAGATTTTTCAGCAGTGAACCTTATAGATAATTTACGTAACATTCACTGTTTTGAGGTCTATCGAATTTAAGATGTAGAATTGTTGAGCTGTCACAATATTGCATGGGATAGCAAGCATTGTGCAGAGAATCAAGGGTACTGCAATACTGTCGCGGCTCACACAAAACAATAAAAAAAATTTCAATGTATCCGCGGAATTTCAAAAAACAATAGGAACAAAACGCAAAGCCGATAGAAGGTGAAAAATAATTTACAGTTTGTAAAAAAGATCGGCACTTGTTGCATTAAGCAGATGATAATTCATATAAATTAATATTTAAATTCAAGCAATTATCAATCGACAATAAATCATGACTTCTTGGCACCTTCATTGCATGATCATAAGTGAAGGTACCGCAGTGTTACCAAATCATGGTTATGGCAGTATCAAAAAAAAATATTTAAACGGCAATTACAAGGAGAGAACAATGGCCACGAAATCAACCAAGAAAAGCCCTAAACGCTGTCGTGTAAAATTTACATTTAACGCGGATGAGGCCACGTCTTGTCGAGCAATTGCCTTCTCTTGGGGCTGAGAAACCGCCAGGGATCAAAAAGATCGAGTTGTTTGTGATTTTTAACATAAATCATACTTTTCCCTTATAATAAATTAATTTTATAATAGATAATTTATAATATTGCCAAAGAAAAAGAAAGCACATTTTTTATAAAAACTATAATTTCAAGCAGTTAATTAAAAACACCTTTTACGAAACCATCAAGTATCAGATGAACTTTTAAAATAACTGACAACGGAGGTTTATGATGGCAAAACAACATCTCGCACTTATGATCCGGGAGAGCGTGCTCAAATATTCAGAGCACGTCGCAATGCGAATTAAGGTTTCAGACAACTGGAAGGAGTATACATACAAAGAGATGGGTGAGCAGATAGACGCTGTGGCGTTCGCGCTGCTCGAAAGCGGTATCGCCGAAAAAAAAATGATCGGCATCTTTGCTCCTAATCGACCCGAATGGGCGATTGCTGATTTCGCTATCCTGAGCGTTAAGGCCGTGTCTGTCCCTATTTATGGCACGAACACATCAAAGCAGACCGAATATATCATTGATGATGCCGGCATCAATCTCCTGTTCGTCGGCACCCATGAACAGTACAAGAAGGTTCAAGAGTTCAACCGTTCATCGAAGAAGGTGAAGAAAATCGTCGTGTTTGATAAATCCGTAAAGCTCGAGGGGGATGACTCCATTCACTTCGACGATTTCATAGCGCTCGGAAAAAAATCTGATAAATCAGATGAGCTGAAAAAACGCCTTGAAAAATGTGAAACGTCCGACCTTGCCACGCTGATATACACATCCGGAACTACTGGAGACCCCAAGGGGGTTATGCTGACCCATTCAAATTTCTATCACCAGCTGAATGGTATTTCCGAGCATTTTGATATCTCGATCAAAGACATCTCCCTCTGCTTCCTTCCATTGAGCCACGCTTACGAGAGGTCATGGTCGTATATAGTTTTCCTCTACGGAGCCCAGAACAACTATCTCGCTGACCCTAAAAAAATAGTGGAGACCATGCCGGAAGTCAGGCCGACTGCTATGGTCGCCATTCCGCGCCTCTATGAAAAAATCTATGCCGCAGTTTTCGAAAAACTCGAAAAATCGTCATCCTTGAAAAAGGGTCTCTTTATGTGGGCACTCGCCAAGGGTAAAACCTATCAGTATAAAAAGAAGGATAAAAAAATTGTCGGTCCCTGGCTTGGGTTTACCCACAGCCTCGCCGACAAGATCATACTGAGTAAGATAAGAGACGTAGTCGGCGGGCCGAAAAACTTTTTTTCGGCGGGCGGCGCAGCCCTCTCCAAAGATATAGAGGAATTCTTCTTTGCGGCAGGGCTCCTCGTTTGTCAGGGATACGGCCTGACCGAAACATCCCCTGTCATCACTTGCAACAGGCCGGCTGAATTCAAGTTCGGCACAGTGGGCAAAGTCATCTCAGATACAGATATCAAAATCAACGATGAGGGAGAGATTCTAATCCGTGGCGGAAATTTAATGACTGGATATTACAACAAGCCCGAGGCGACTGCCGAGGCCATCGTCGATGGATGGTTTCACACTGGCGATATCGGCATAATCGACAGCGAGGGATTCCTCAAAATCACAGACCGCATCAAAGATCTCATCATCACTTCCCAAGGGAAGAATATCGCTCCGCAGCAGATTGAGTCCTTATTGGGGATGGATCGCTACATTGAGCAAATAACCACTATCGGTGATGAAAAAAAATACATCAGCGCCCTCGTCGTGCCAACATTCGTTTCGCTCGAAGAATACGCGAAAGAAAATGGTATCCAGTTTTCATCAAAAGATGACCTCGTGAAGAATCCGAAGATAATAAAGTTTTATAAGGATAGGATAGAAGCCGCTTCAAAAGAGCTCGCCAACTACGAACAAATCAAGAGGTTCACCCTGCTCGGGAACGACTTCACCCAGGAAGGGGGAGAACTCACTCCAACCCTGAAGACCAAACGCAAGGTCGTCGCTGAGAAGTACAAGGATATAATTGATTCAATGTACGCAGAGGACAGAGATTAATTTTTATCGCGCCTGCATCCCATTCATACTTCTGAAAATGATGTAAAAAATTTTATAAACTGCCACAAAAGAATTTCTTTCTTGATAAGGGTAATTTTGTAAAAAATAAAAAAGACTGTTTCTAACAGTCTTTTTTATACATAATGGATGAACAGTGCTGTTCACATAGACACTAAAGTGCTATCATAAAATTTTTTGCATATTGGGGTGATGGAAAAATTAAAAGCTGTAATAACAACCGGAAATATCAGTTCGTGTGCAACAGTGCTCACCGCCAAAATCATACTTCCATTGCACCTTGCAATAGCTATCCCTCATCCCATAAAAAAATCAGACAGACACTATATATAGCGTTTTCACCTATCTTGGTTTTGGCATTTCTTCTTATGTCAGAAAAGTTATGATTTTTTTGGGGGGGCATGGATAGCAGGCTGGTGGCCAAACCGACAGTATTGCAAAATCTTTCAGGTGTGCAGGCTATCGATAAGTGTCGATGTGAAGTCTCTTAACTATCTGTTTTAATTGTTTAACAGCAATCTAAAGTCCGGCATTCTGCTGCCGGTATCCTATCGAAACATTCGTGGGGAGTCATCTCCGGGTGTGAAGCTTTCGGGAAAAGTAGCCTTCGGGTAACCCGGGAGAGGGCTTTGCGAAAAGATCTCAACTCTGCCAGCACCGCACGGTGGGTAGGAGCAATGATTGAGTCGTATGGTGAACATAAGTGAATCGCTGCAGCATCGTTACATGTCAACAAGCCAAAGGTGCTGCCAGGCTTGGACCAAAAAGGGATTAAAGCCAGCATAGATATTTTTAATGATAATGATGTGCGCGACGTTTCATCGAAACATCCGCTCAAAAGCAGAAAAAGTTTATTCTGTAAGGAATTCATTTTTTACTTGACTCTGTGCAATAAGAATTACATCTAAAATTTTCTTTGGTGGCTTACTTAATAAGTTGCGAAGTTCGCCTACCAAGGGGAGCCAGTTTCAATTCTGTCATTGTGGCAGGTTTATATATTAAAGCCCCGGGCGTTTTTACGCTCGGGGCTTTTTTCATTTATAGGGTCTCAAATGGAAACCGAATATAAGGTATACATTCTTCAGAGCCGGAGCAATGGCCGTTACTATTTTGAAAATTCAACGCAACCAGCCCTTGCCTTTGATGCTGTTTTTTTATATAATATATTTTGATAAATTTAGGATCAGAGCTGTATGGATAACCTGTGGGGTCAGGTTTTTAGATAAACATTGGAAAGGAGACAGCTGTGTGGAAAGAGGTATCCGGTCAAGTTCGCGCTATTTCAGCTTTGTCCTTGACTATAGGCAATACGATATTATGGATGATGCCCTTGTTTATTATCGGAATTTTAAAATTTTTAATTCCGCTCCCGGTATTACGCAAGCTTTTCAACAAAGGCATCACTTTTGTTTGTAATACTTGGAATAATTGGAATAACACAATTATTGACCTGACCCAGAATGTTCGATGGGATGTTCAAGGGCTTGAAAATTTTAAAAAAAATGATTCTTACCTGATCCTTTCCAATCACCAGACATGGACCGATATTTTGGTTCTTGAAAAGATTTTTATCAATAAAATTCCTTTTTTAAAATTTTTTATCAAGCAGGAACTGATCTGGATTCCGGTGTTGGGATTTTCATGGTGGGCGCTGGATTTTCCATTTATGAAACGGTATTCAAAAGAATTTTTAGAAAAAAATCCAGACCTCAAAGGCAAAGATTTGGAAGCCACACGAAATGCCTGTGAAAAATTTAAAGACATGCCGGTATCTGTGATGAATTTTGTGGAAGGGACCCGGTTTACGCCCCAAAAACATAAAAAACAACAGTCTCCCTATAAAAATCTTCTGCGTCCGAAAGCCGGGGGGAGTGCCCTGGTCTTAGACGCTATGGGAAAACAGCTGCAAACGATTTTAAATGTGACCATTCATTATCCCCAGGGGGCTAAAAACTTTTGGCCATTTTTTTGCGGAGAAGTAAACGAAGTCGTGGTAAGGATTGAAAAAATCCCGATTACGGAAGAAGTTTTGGGCGACTATTTCAATGACCCGGAATTCAAGTCACGGTTTCAGAACTGGTTAAACGGGCTTTGGAAAAAAAAGGATGCCTGCCTGACAGATTTAGCGAAAAGTAAGAATATGACTGGGATGGTAAACTGATATTTATTTTTTGCATTTAATCTTGCGTAGATTTTTTTGTTTTAAATCATTTGTTTCGATCCCCTGCTGACTTTTTAATCAAATTTAGTTTTAAGTTTTATACTACTTCCTGTCTAAAATCATTTATCGAATTCCGTAAAAAAGCTTAAGGAGTATTCTTCAAGTCGTTTCGTCAAATATTTTGATGAAACTATTTGATTTTATCGCCCTGTTTTTAATAAAATATATCAATAAAACAAATATTTATCCTTACAATGGCGATAACGAGCTGTTAATAAAACAAGATTTATAAGTTAAATAAAAATGTTGTTTAGTAAGCGATTGAGTTTATTGCATTTATGGTGTTGATTGGTTTACGACGTTATTCCATTGACTTATGGGCTTATGGGTGGTATATTTAAATATAAAAAATAATAAATAATAAATTGATTAGGTTCTACTTGTTGTTTGATTGTAGTTGATGCCGTTTAAGGGGGCGATGCGTAAGTTCTGTGTCCCGTTAATTTATTGGCTGTGGGAATCGTGGCGATGGTAAACAAGTAGAAGTAGGAAAAAAGAGATGCAAACTTTTTTCGAAAGTCCGCTTAGTTCTGTATTATCAAGGGATTATTTGACCCCGAAGTCATTTTCTCATTATAAGCCTTTTACGCTTCGAAATTTTCGGCAAATCCCTCAGATAAACCGGTTGTCATCGGAACAAATAGACGCAATAGACGTTGTCGGTAGGATTTTTCCTTTTAAAACAAATAATTATGTAGTGAATGAGTTGATCGATTGGGAAAATGTACCAAATGATCCGATTTTTATTCTTAATTTTCCGCAAAAAGACATGCTTGCGCCGGATCAATATGACAAAATTGCCAGTTTGTTAAAGCAAAAAGCCGCAAAAGAGGAGATTGACGCGGCGGCGATGAAAATCCGGTGGGAATTGAATCCTCAGCCTGCCGGACAAGAGAGTAATATCCCGACCCATAACGGATTAAAATTAAAAGGAAGTCAGCATAAATACCGGGAAACCATTTTGTTTTTTCCCAGTCATGGGCAGACTTGTCATGCGTATTGTACGTTTTGCTTTCGGTGGCCGCAGTTTGTCGGGATGAATGACATCAAGTTTGCCATGCGCGAGACCCGCTTGCTGATCAATTATATCCAGGATCACCCGGAAATAACAGACCTGATTTTTACCGGCGGCGATCCTATGGTGATGCGCACGAAGATGTTTGCATCTTATGTTAATCCCATATTAAAAGCGAATATCCGGCATCTGAAGACGATTCGGATTGGCACCAAGGCCTTGAGCTACTGGCCGTATCGTTTTTTTGCAGACGATGATTCGGAAGAATTACTTGATTTGTTGAATAAAATAACCCGATCCGGTAAGCATTTATCCATTATGGCGCATTTCAATCATCCCCGGGAGCTGGAGACGGATGCGGTTAAAGAGGCAATTAGTAGAATTCGGGAAACCGGTGCTGAAATTCGAACGCAGTCACCTTTGCTCAAACACATTAATAACCAGCCGGAATTGTGGGCGAAAATGTGGCAGGCGCAAGTGAAACTGGGATGTATTCCGTATTATATGTTTGTCGTTAGAGACACCGGTACGCATCATTATTTTGGGGTGGATCTTGAAGCGGCATGGAACGTTTTTCGGCGTGCGTACCAGAAAGTCAGTGGGTTGGCGCGAACCGTCAGAGGACCAAGCATGTCCGCACATCCGGGAAAGATTCAGGTGCTTGGTGTGACAGAAATATGCGGAGAAAAAGTTTTTGTTCTGCAATTTTTGCAGGGAAGAAATCCTGATTGGGTAGGCGTCCCCTTTTTTGCCCGATATGATAAAAATGCCAAGTGGTTGAGTGATTTACGCCCGGCATTCGAAGATGAACGATTTTTTTATGAACCCCGCTAAAATAAAATAAGATGATCTGTACGCAACACGTAACAATTATCAAATTCCCCGATTTCATCAAACTGCATACGCTTTTTTCAGGCAATCGCCGATGCTTTGCCTGATTTTGCCCTGGGCACTAACCGCTACGGTATATCGGTAAAAAATTTAAAATCCCATTCAATACTTGAGCCGCGTTCATTTTTTTTAATAGCGTTCATTTTTTAAAAAATTCTTTATTTTCAAAAGGTTAATATAAAAATCACCGACCCGGCTTGACGGAAAGGTAAAGATACTCTTGACAAAAGATGCTCTTGAAATACAAAATAATTTTTTAATTTTGAAAATATATGCGCCGGAAGCGCGCTCTGCCGGCCTGTCATATCTATAATTATTTGATAATATATATAATAAGGTATTTAGCGTAATTTAAAAAAAAGAAAGGAATGTACCATGGCACAGCAAATTGCAGATCGAAGGGATGTTGATTTTGTAATGTATGAACAGCTTGGGCTGGAAGAAATTGCAAAACATGAGCGCTACAAGGGCATGAACCGCAAGATGTTCGACATGATCATTACCGAAGCACGGAACTTTGCCATTAAGGAAATCCTTCCAGTCAATGAGGAAGGGGACAAGGTCGGCTTAAAGTTTGAAAATAACCAGGTGACAGTGCCGGAATGCTTTCATCGCCCCTATAAACTGTTTTGTGAAGGGGAATGGGGCGCCATGACGGAAGATCCGGAAATCGGCGGACAGGGTCTTCCCCACCTGATCTCCCAGGCGGCCGCTGAGTATATTGTGGGCGCTGACTTTTCTTTTGGCGCCTTCGGGTTTGCCACTCATGGCGCGGCCAAAATGATTGAAATCTTTGGGACGGATAAACAAAAAGAAGTGTATCTGGGCAAAATGTATTCCGGTCAATGGGGCGGAACCATGGTGCTCACAGAAGCGGAAGCCGGATCCGATGTCGGTGCGCTGACCACCACGGCAGTAAAAAATGATGACGGCACCTATAATATTTCAGGAAACAAGATTTTTATTACTTGCGGCGAGCATAATCTGACAGAAAATATCGTCCATCCGGTGCTGGCAAGAATTGAGGGCGCGCCCACCGGAACCAAAGGGATTTCACTGTTTATCGTCCCGAAAGTCTGGGCCAATGACGATGGCTCCCTCGGAGGGATGAATGATGTGGTCTGTACCGCGATTGAAGAAAAACTGGGATTGCATGCCAGCCCCACCTGTCAGTTGGCCTTTGGCGGGAAAGGCGGTTGCCGCGGTTTATTGCTGGGAGAGGAAAATAAAGGCATGCGGGTTATGTTCCACATGATGAACGAAGCCCGTCTTGGCGTCGGCGCTATCGGTCTTTTTAATGCTTCCTGTGCGTATCTTTATGCGGTTAATTATGCCAAAGAGAGAATTCAGGGTCGGGATCTTGCCGATATGCTGAATAAAGATGCACAACCAGTTAGTATCATTCGGCATCCGGATGTTCGAAGAATGCTGATGTGGATGAAAACACATACTGAGGGAATGCGCAGTTTCGTATATTATGTGGCATCTTTGTTTGACAAAATGGAATGCGCGGAAAGTGAAGAAGAGAAAACCGCTATTGATGATTTTATTGGCATTCTGACCCCGATTATTAAATCTTATTGCACGGATCGCGGATTCGAATGCACGGTTCAGGCTATGCAGGTTTACGGCGGTTATGGTTACACAGCGGATTATCCGGTGGAGCGGCTGATGCGGGATTCAAAAATTAATTCCATCTATGAAGGCACCAATGGAATCCAGGCCATGGATCTGCTGGGAAGAAAAATGGGCATGAAAAAAGGCGCGATTTTTATGGAATTTTTGGGTGAAATTCAGAAAGTGGTTGCCCAGGCCAAAGAAACAAAGGGCCTTGAAGGACTTGCCGAACAATTGGAAACAGCTGTTAATCGCCTGGGCGGGGTTGCCATGCATATGGGAAAAACGGCCATGTCTCTTGATTTTAAAGTGGCTTTTTCTCATGCAATGCCATTTCTTGATGTGATGGGTGATGTCATCATGGGGTGGATGCTTTTGTGGCGGGCCAATGTTTCGGCGCCCAAGCTTGATGAACTGCTCGGCGATCTTGAAGGAGACGCCCGGCTTGAAAAAATAAACAAAAATAAGAATGCCGCCTTTTATGAGGGCCAGGTGCGGTCGGCCGAGTATTTTATTCAGGCGATTTTACCGGTCACCCTGGGAAAAATGGCGGCCATTGAAGCCGCCAGCAAGGCGATTGTGGAAATTCCGGAAGTCTCTTTCGGGGGGTAGTTTTTTTACCATAAAATAAATTTTAAAAAAGAGCCTGGCATTTTTTGCCAGGCTCTTTTTTTTTATGATGCTATTACATCATGAAGAACGGATCGACGTCCACAGCGATTTTGACCGGATTGCCGGACAAATGGAGGCCGTTTTCAAATATCAGGGTTCTGACAAACCGGTGCAAAAGATCCACACCTTCTGATTTAACGATCAATTGCCAGCGAAAGCGGTTGGCCACCCGCGAAAGCGGCGCCTCTATGGGGCCTAAAAGATCAATCCATTGTTTGTAATCGCTGTTTTCTTTTTTAAGCGCATCGCACATTTTCCCGATAGCAATGGCCTGATGCCGGGTTTTTTCCTGATCGCGGCCGGATATTTTAAGCTGGATCATCCGTGAAAAAGGCGGGTATTTAAATATTTTTCGAAATGAAATCTCCTGGTTATAAAATTTCATAAAATCATGATCTGTGGCGGCGGTAATACTGAAATGGTCCGGGTTATAAGTTTGCAGAATCACACGACCGGGACGTTCTCCCCGCCCGGCGCGGCCAGCCACCTGGGCCAGCACCTGAAATGTGAGTTCTCCGGCCCGAAAATCCGGAAAGCTGAGTGACAGGTCCGCGCAGATAATCCCGACAAGCGTGATGTTGGGAAAATCATGGCCCTTGGCCACCATCTGGGTGCCGATTAAAATATCGGTCTCATGATTTCGTATGTCTTTTAACAGTTTTACCAGCGATCCTTTGCGGGTTACCGTGTCCCGATCCATCCGGGCCACCCGGGCTTCCGGGAATAACCCTTTGATGGTGGTTTCAATTTTTTCCGTTCCCATTCCTAACCGTTTAATGCTGCTGGACCCGCAATGGCTGCATGCAGCAACGGACGGCAGCGAATATCCGCACAGGTGGCATTTGTAGGCATTGTCTTTCTGGTGAAAGGTGAGGGTAATGTCACAGTTGCGGCATTTGAGTGCTTCTCCGCAATCCGCGCATACCGGATAACTGGCAAACCCTCGCCGGTTCAAAAACAGCAGCACCTGTTCTTTTCGGTCAAGGGTTGTTTTGATGGCTTTTTGCAGGTCAACAGTAATGAACCGGCGGGTTCCCCGATAATCCTTGTGCTTTCTGAGGTCCACGACGTGAATGTCCGGCATCGATTGTGAAAATACCCGGTTCTGCAGGCTGAGTTCATTGAATTTTTTGTTTGCAACATTATACACCGACTGGACGGACGGCGTGGCGGAACCCAGCAGGGCAATGGCGCCTTCCTGTCTGGCCCGGATGACAGCCATATCCCGGGCATTGTATCGGAAGCGGCTTTCCTGTTTGTAGGAGGTGTCGTGTTCTTCATCCACAATAATCAGGCCGATGTCTGTGAGCGGTGCAAAGATGGCGGACCGCGCGCCGATAACAATCGAACATTGTCCGTTGCTGATGCGAATCCACTGGTCAAAACGTTCTCCCGCAGACAGGCCACTGTGAAGGACGGCTACGCATTCACCGAACCGGGCGCGAAAGCGCCGTTCAATTTCAGAGACCAAAGCGATTTCCGGCACCAGAACCAGCACGGTTAATTTTTTTTCAATGGCCCGCGCTGCGGCATGCATATACACTTCTGTTTTTCCGCTCCCGGTGACACCCGCCAGCAGGAAGGATTTAAACCCGGCACCCAGGTTTTTCACCACACCGGATACCACATGCTGTTGGTCCAGCGTCAGCTTTGGCGGGCTATCCGGTGTAACGGACTCTCCGAACGGATCGCGATAAACCGGTTTGTCGAAAATCGAAATGAATCCTTTTTCTGCCAGTTTGCGGATATGGCTGGCGGCGGTCGGGATAATTTTTTTTAATGCAGATACGGAAATTTCTCCGTATTCTTTGGCGGTTTCAAGGATTTTTTGTTTGGGTGCTGAAAGTTTGTCTCTTGTTTCACCCGTGTCGGCATATGCAATATACCGCTCCATTTTTCTTCGTGTGACCGGTTTGTTAATTTCCCGTTGACGGCAGATCAGACCGTTTCGTTCCATTTTGCAAATTACGGCATTGGGGACTTCGCAATTGAGTTTTCTGCTTAAATTCTGCTGACGGCATGCATTGGCAGACAAAAAACATAATATGTCATTTTCAAGGGGGGAGGCTTTTTTTTGATTCAGGCATTTGGTGCCGTAATCCGTGATGCTTATTGAGATGCACTCATTTAAATTGATGCCGCCGGGAAGCGCTTCTTTGATGACCTCTCCCATGGGGTGGATGTAATAATCGGACAGCCATTTGAAAAAAGGAATCATTGAAGCAGGGAATAGCGGGATTTCGTCAAGGACGTCAATGATATTTTTGATGCCTTTAATATCTGAATTTTTTGCGCACCCCAGTACATAACCGGTAATCTTGCGCTTTCCGAAAGGGATCAGCACCCGCTTGCCCGGCGCAATGACTTCTTTCAGGCTTTCCGGCACTGCATAAGTATAGGTATTAAATACCGGAAGGGTTACCGCGACTTCTATGTAAGGATTGTTCTCAGTCATCTATTTCTGTCTATTGGGTGCAAAGGCTGTATTTCTTTATCTCAATTGATGGCTTCGTAAAAAGTCCAAATTCTTTGTTGCGCTGCATCCTTCGCTTCTTCAAAGTACGCTAAGTACGAATCATCACTCAGAATTTGCGCGACTCGCCAATTTTAAGATTGGTGGAACTTTTTTCTTTGCCATCGGAATCCGACTTTTTATGAGATTGTCTTAATTAATTCATCCGAAGAAAAGTTTCAACCGTATTCCTGGCCATGCTTACAGCTCATCGGTGGGAAGTATATCAGCCGTTGTACCCCGTGAACGGGGTCGGCCTTGGGTGTATTGTCGTTTAGGGTAGCGAAGAGGATACCCTTTTTTTAGAATAAATCATTCGCCACTTCCTTCAATCCCAGCTCTAACAGTTTTTCTTTTTTGGGTTTTCCGGTCTCCCAGTCCCAGTTGCTGACGGTATAAAATTCCCTGAGCATCAGTTCCATATCTGGTTCAATACCGGCAGTGCCGCCTTCGGCGAGCGCTTTGCGGGCAATGTCCGGAATATGGTCATCAGCGCGAGTGACCCCCAATTTGTTGTTGATGGCCCGTTTTAAGTTTAAGGACCGTTCGCCGAAAGTCAGCAGGTCCATGGCCTTAAATTCGCGCCCTGTAATATTGTAAAGCGCTTTGGCAATCATAGCAGCAGGGAGCGGGGAGAACTGGCACAACGTAAAACTATTATAAAGTTCACAAAAATGGAGTAATTTGGCTGTCAACGCCCCTTTCTGAATGGGGTCGTTTTTATCGGTAAACGTTATGCCAAGTTCGAGCCCCACTTCGTTTCCCGGTGCATCCAGGCTGTAAAAAGCACCTTTTAAATGGCAGGCGCCCCGGGGGCCGACGGCATATGCCAGGGCAGCTCCCTGGTAAGCCCGCGGATCGTGCATGGGAAATTCCAGGCCTTTGACATGCGCGGCTTCTTCCGGGTCAGCACCAAGCTCCGCTGCCATTTGTTTAACCCCTTTGGACAGCAGTTTGCCGATTCCTTCCTGGTTGATGATCATGGTAACCAGTTGAAGGATTGTTTCAGCATTGCCCCAGCGAATTTCCATGCCGGCTTTTTCTTGTGTGAGGATGCCTTTTTCATATAAATGCATGGCAAAGGCAATGGATACACCGGCGGAAATGGTGTCCAGGCCATGGGCGTTGCACAGGTGGTTGGCCATGACGATGGAGTCCATATCAAAATTCATGCAAAGGGGGCCGAACGCGCCCACGGTTTCATATTCCGGGCCGTCCACCTGTTTAATGGTCGTTGTAGAATTTGGGCTGAAGTCTTTAATGATGCGTCCGCAGCCGATGGGACAGCCAGCGCATGCGTAATTGCTCATGTGATAGCGTTCCCGAAATGCCGGGCCATGGATTTTTGCGGCTGGAAAGACACTTTTGGTAAAGTATTTGGCTGGTGCATCGCCCAGGCGCATGGCAAGATCCATATAGAAATTCGTGCCGTAGAGTTTGTATGCCTGGGTATAGGCGTTGCTTTTAATGGTGTCCCGCGATTCGCTGATTACTTTTTTTAAACTTGCCGGGTAGGCTATTTCTGTTTTTTGACTGCCGGATACGACCAGCGCCTTGAGGTTTTTTGATCCCATCAATGCGCCCATCCCGCATCGGCCGGCCGCCCGGCCTTCATCGTTCATGATATTGGCGTAATGAATTAAGTTTTCGCCGCCTAAACCAATGCAGGCCGCAGACGCTTTTGTATCGACCTCAGCCTTGATTTTTTTCTGTGTTTCGTAAATGTCGCCTTTGCCCCACAAATGGGACGCATCCCGGATCTCAACAGCATTTTTGGTGACATAGATGTAGACGGGTTTATTCGCCTTACCGGTGATCAGAATACCGTCATACCCGGTGCCCTTCAAGCGCATGGGGAATTTCCCGCCGGTGGTGGCTTCGCCCCATAAACCGGTGCCCGGGGATATACCGCAAATGGCTGCCCGGCTGACCATGGGGACATTAGACCCGGTAAACGGGCCCGTGGCAAAGACAATGGGGTTTTCCGGGGAAAGGGGATCCATATCCGGTTTTACATAGTCATATATCATCTTTGCCGCCAGGGTGGAGCCGCCGACATATTTTTTTTGGTCCTCGTCACTGATGGAAATTTCTTCAGTTTTGCCGTTAGTTAGATCGATTTTCAGGAATTTTCCAAAATATCCTTTCATGGGGCTACCTCCATATGTCTGATTGCATGTCCAGCAGGTTGCCTTCATAGGCATTCAAAAATATATCTTTGAACTGCTCTTTGTTTAAGTCATACCACCCAAAATAGAATCCCGGATCCGTGGGGGTCTGCTCCAGTATCATATCCATGTTTTTTTCAAGATTATCCATGGTTACGCCGGCATCTTTGAGAGCGGTGGGAAGACCGAGTGATTGCATGAAATCCCGGATTTTTTCGATCAGGTTGAACAGGCTTTGTTCATCCGAGTCTTTGTCCCCACTATTATCACGGACACCCAATAAATCACACAACTCGAGATATCGGTCAGTCACTTTTGAATAGACCTGAAGCTCATAAGGAATAAATAACAGGACCATCACGCCATGATGAATGTGAAACAGCCCGCCGAGGGTATGACCCAGGGCGTGAGAAATACCGGAACCGGCATTTGCCAACGGAATCCCAGCCATCATAGCTGCCTGCTGCATCTTCATTCGGGGCATAATATCTGAGCCATCCGCATATGCCCTCGGTAGCCATTTAAAGATCATTGTAATGGTTTTTTGTGCAATGGCCTGGTTGATTTCATCGGATTTCGGCGCCATGAAGCCGTCTATGGCATGGGCCAGGGCGTCAGCGCCCGTTCCGGCTGTCAGTTCCGGGGGCATGCCGACAGTCAGTGTTGGATCAAGCAGCGCAAAATCAGGCACAAATTCCGGCAATGCACCGGCAACGGGTAGTTTGACGCCGTCCGGAAAGGAAATGACTGCCACGCCGGAGACCTCGGAACCGGTTCCGCTGGTGGTGGGAATGGCAGCCAGCTTGGCTTTATTTCTAAGATTTAGCGGAACAAGCGGGCTTAAAATTTCCAGTTTTACATCCGGGTGTTCATAGAGCAGCCAGGCGGCTTTTGCTGTGTCCATGGCTGATCCCCCACCCAGCGCAAAAATAAGGTCCGGCTTGAATCTTTTGATCTGTTCCGCACAGTCTTTGACCGTGTCAATGGGGGCGTCCGGTTTGGCTTTGGCCCATGTTTCAAAGGAAATGCCATGTCTCTTTTGATATGGGCTCATGACTTTTTCGGCAAACCGGACCGCATACTCATCAGTGACAATAAACGCCCGTTTGCTTTTGCACTCCCTGGCAATCAGGTCTACGGCATCCGGGAGAAGCTGGGGTTCATCTAAAAAAAGGTTAAATCCGGAAAAAACCCGAGGCACAAAAAACGGTTTCATCACGTCTCTTAAGAATTCCGCCTGTACCATGGGGCCGCCCCATGTTTTCAGTAAATATTCGTGTGTCCAATAAGTCATATCGCCTCCTTGCTTGACAGGTCTTTAGGTTGAAGGGGTTGAGACTGAAGGACGGTCGGAATGGATCATTTTTTTAAAAGTTAATTTCAGCCAGCCCTAAAAAGCTTCCACCTTCTATCTTCCACCTTCTATCTTCCACCTTCTATCTTCCACCTTCTACTTTCTACCTTCAGCCTTCCACCTAATTTATTGCATGACAAAGTTGATGGCTGCGCCGAACCATGTAAATGCGTGGATTTGGCCTTCAATGCCGACCCGATGGTTTTGAAGGGCATCCATGATCCCTTCTTCTCCTTTTTTCATGGCAATAAACCCGATTTTTGCATTTGCCCAAACCATGGCTGCGTCATATTCATCCAATATTGCGTCCGATGAAAATTTTCCGTCTTTAAAGATAAAGCGTTTGCCTTTTTTGTTGTC
This sequence comes from uncultured Desulfococcus sp., assembly GCA_964594105.1. GTDB lineage: Bacteria > Desulfobacterota > Desulfobacteria > Desulfobacterales > Desulfosalsimonadaceae > SURF-3. The sequence continues at coordinate 18,876 of CAZQLG010000017.1, forward strand.
TTTTGTTTTGACCACAATCCGGCACTCGTGCCCCATGAGGAATTTTTTAAAGTTTGCATCGGTTCGCGCTGATTTTTTGAACTTGTTTGCAAGAATGGCGAGAAGCAATAATAGTCTCATTTTTTCCCCCTTAATTTAAGTGAGCAAGCAATTTAAATTATTTTTATCAATAGACACAAGTTGAACGTTTAGCATCAATAATATAGACGGAACAAAAGTGATGGCTTCGTAAAAAGTCCAAATTCTTTGTTGCGCTGCATCCTTCGCTTCTTCATAGTACGCTAAGTACGAATCATCACTCAGGATTTGCGCGCCTCGCCAATTTTAAGATTGGTGGAGCTTTTTTCTTTGCCATCGAAATCCGACTTTTTACGGGACTGTCAAAAGTAATCCGTAATCAGGGTTTCATTAGGCATAAAGCGAGTTGATCTCATTGCCATATTTTTCGTAGATGACTCTTCGTTTCATTTTCTGTGTGGGTGTAAGCTCTCCTGTTTCCTCACTAAAGGGCTGTGAAAGAAGATGAAATTTTTTGACCTGCTCATACCTTGCCAGTCCCTGATTAACTTTTGCCACCTGGTCTTCAAAAAACCGGACGATTTCAGGTGTGCTGACCAGATCGTCCTCCCCGTCAAAAGCAATCCCCTTTTCCCTGACAAAATCTTTCATAAGTTCAAAATTCGGAACAATTATGGCGGTAATATAGTTGCGGCCGTCGCCGGTAACGCATGCCTGGTCAATATACATATTGAGGTTAAGCGCCATTTCGATGGGATGC
>CAZQLG010000018.1:0-19472 GCA_964594105.1 uncultured Desulfococcus sp.
GGGACGGGCTTCCCACCCGCTGGATTACACGACCTTGCCCGGCCGCACTAAAAATCTGATCCTTTGGATCAGTTCAAAGATATTTGGCTCCGCCCGGAAGGATGATTTGCTTTAATTCTTAATCGTAATCTTTCTCTTAATCATAATCTTTAGTGCGAAAGTCTTTCAAAATAAAGACAGATTATGATTACGATGATGATTAGGATTATGAAAAATGAGTATTGGATGTTATCAATTCAGTAAATCATGCCCTCTGGGCTTAACCCAATGCCTGGCCCTTTGGTTCAAAATTTTTATTTACCCAGAAAAACGGGCTTTCTCTTCTCCCTGAAAGCAGCAAGCCCTTCCAGACGATCTTCCGTTGGAATGGTTATCCAGTAAGCATTTGATTCTATGGTCAGCCCGGTATGCAGGTCCGTTTCAAGGCCGGCATTAATGGCATATTTTGCCTGCTCGATGGCAATCGGGCCGCATTCACAAATCATTGCCGCCATATTTTTTGCTTCGTCCAACAAAAGATCTTTTTCACATATTTTATTTACCAGGCCGATGTGAAGTGCTTCTTTTGCATCCACCCGCCGGCCGGTAAAAATCAATTCCTTTGCCTTGCCACGCCCAATCAGTCGAGGTAAACGCTGAGTCCCCCCGGCTCCGGGAATAATTGCCAGACGTGTTTCAGTCAACCCCATGCTCGCGTTCATCGCTGCAATTCGTATATCTGCGGCAAGCAGCAATTCCGTACCGCCACCTAACGCGATACCGTTAACTGCGGCAATCACCGGTTTATTTAAAGACTCAATACTGGTAAATAATGTGCGGATGGTATAAATAAATTTCTTCACTTCCGGCGGTGTTAAGGTAATTCTCTCCTTTAAATCCGCCCCGGCACAGAATGCTTTTTCTCCGGCACCGGTAATGATTACCACCCGAACATCCGGGTTAAAACGAATGTCTTCTACTGCATCCCGCAATGCATTCAACATTTCAAAATTAAATGAATTCATAATTGCAGGCCGGTTTAATGTAAAAACCGCTACCTGATTTTCTATTTTGATCTGTAAAACTTTTTCAGTCATGACATCCTCCAGTTCGCATAAAGAACAAACAAATAAAAACTGATGATCATCGCCTATATGGCTAAGTTAAAAGTTTCATATACAAGGTGGAGTAGTTTTTCAGAATTGAAATAATACAAGTCGTATATTGAAAGTCTGAAAAACTGCTACAACGCAGTAGATGGAACTTTTTACGACGCCATCAATATCAACAACCAATATACCGCGATATAACCATCCGCTGGATTTCTGACGTACCTTCACCTATGTCTAAAAGTTTCTGATCCCGGAAAAATCTTTCCACATCATACTCTTTCATCAATCCGTAACCGCCATGTATCTGAACCGCATTGTTTGCGACCCGGCCCATTAGTTCGGAACAATAAACTTTTGCCATGGCAGCTTCTTTTTGAAAATTTCGTTTGTTATCTTTTAACCAGCAGGCTTTATAAAGCAAATTCCGGGCACATTCCAGTTCAATGGCCGCATCAGCCAGTTTAAAAGAAATCGCCTGGTATTTTGAAATCGGTTTTCCAAACTGTTCACGATTTTGTGCATATTTTAAGGCAGCTTCATAAGCGCCCTGCGCACCGCCTAGCCCCATAGAGCCGATAGACAAACGACCACCGTCAAGGGTTTGGAGCATCTGATGGAATCCGCTGCCCTGTTCACCAAGAATATTTTCTTTGGGGATACGGACATCATCAAAATAAAGCTCAGCTGTATTCGAAGCCCTCCACATCATTTTTTTATGCATGGGAACGGCTTTGAAACCAGGGGTTCCATGTTCCACCAGAAAACAGCTGTACTCATTTTTCCCATCCGGTTTTTTGCCGGTTACCGCCTGGACAGTGATACCTAAGGATAAATCACAGGCCGCGTTGGTGATAAAAATTTTAGACCCATTAATCACCCATTCATTACCGTCTAATACAGCATTTGTTTTACTGCCGCCGGCATCGGATCCGGCTGTGGGTTCAGTGAGCCCAAACCCCCACAAAGCATCACCGGTTGAAAGTTTTGGAAGATATTTCTTTTTTTGTTCCTCTGACCCAAAATAATAAATCGGGCCGATGCCGAGTGAATTTGCCGCTGCAACAGTGGCCGCCTGAGATCCATCAACACGGGCAACCTCTTCCACCGCAATAATATACGAAATATAGTCAAGTTCCTGTCCGCCGTACTTCTCCGGAACAAACATGCCAAAAAGACCGATTTCGCCCATTTTTTTTGTCAGGTCATTAGAAAAGGTTTCAGTTTCATCAAGATCTGCGGCAATGGGTGCGATCTCCTTTTCCGCAAATTTTCGAACCTCTTTTCGAATCATCTCCTGCTGTTTGGATAGATCAAAATCCACTTACGACCTCCTTTGCGGTGATAGCTAAATACTCGCATCATGATGATAATACATGTAAAGAGAAGAATTGTTTGAAAATGATAATAATTATATGATATTTTTAGCCATAAATAAAATAATAAATGGTATTTTAAACTTTGACATAATCTGATTTTGATTATGAACATAATTTTTTTTACTAATATTTTACTTGAAAAAATATTAAAGTAAAGAAAATTATCGTTAACGTCAACGTAAAGTCTATGGCAAGGCTCACATTTCCCCTAAAATTCTATATTATCAAATGATTAAAAATTTTTTACGCAAAAAAATGTTTATAAAAAAATAAAACCCATAATTATTCGATTTTCTGACAAGCTGATTTATGATATTGATTGATAAGTTTAGACCGGATTCGCCTTAATGCGACATAACAGACAAACACGCTTTAACCGCTATGAACAAAACAACCCATCAAACAACTGCCACCATCAAGGATCAAGACAAAGGATTTCTCCTATATAACAGGCGTCCTGTCCTTTCGGAACACGTTTTAGAATCATTAAAAGAAGCTGAAGCAATCACCGGGATTAATCAAAGCGAACTCCGGATGAGACTCAAGGGACAAGGTATCGGTGCCTTAAATATTAATCGTTGCTTAAACGAGCTGGAAGATTGCGCAGCTGATCTGAAATCCATTGGTTTAAACACGACGGCTATTACAAAAAAAAATGTTAAAACAGGAAAACTCCCCCCTGCTGCCAGGCACATTCATTTGACCGATTCATCCATTACATTTTTGGATGCCAGTAAAAATACGCTTTTTGAAATTAACAAAGAATGCGAACTGCTGATCATCATCACCGACCTGTCCGGAAAAATAGTCAAACAATTGATGACTGCCATGGCCTATACGGGTAATGCCATCAATAAAACATTTGATGAAATCCTTAAAAAAATTTCCATCGCAAAGCCGGCGGCGATTTTTTACGCATTAAACAAAGACACGGAAAACGGGGTTTATGTCGATTCAAGCATATTTGCATACATGGGTCTCAATGACAAAATGACCCACAGCAAAGGATCCAATTTCCGGGTCATGGTCACTGAAGCCATGGCCATGTCAAAATCCACCATTACAGATGAAAATTTCGGCATTTCGCTCATGCCCGGTGCCAATCCGGAATGGTCCAAGGGTAAATCATCGGTGGAAAAGGAATTGGGAAGATACGCCCGGTATATCCTGACGGCGGTTGATAAGAAACTATTACCATTTGAAACGAAATTAAATAACGCGTCAAATGAAGAAAGTGCCCTTTCCCCATCCGGAGACAGACCCGGTACCTATGATACTGGGTTGAATTCTTCAAAAGGCCTTCAACCCCCGCCGGATATGAATTACTCAAAAATTACATCCTTTTTCCAAACATCGCTGCCGGAACTGATTGTTGGCCTGATCGTCATTATATCGCCTTTTTCTTTTTTCATAGCCGGTGTAAAAAGCCTCTCTGAACACCAGGTTTTCTGGAAAGCAGCAGCCGGTTCCGCGATTGTCGTGGCCGGTGTCCTGATGTTTAGTTATTCGCTGCTGCTTCTCTATTACCGGCGAATGGTGGAAAATACGCCCACATCGAAAATCCGCTCTTTCTCCATGGGAATGGTGGAACTATCCGGTAAATCCCGACTTTACTATGACCTGAGAACATCTGCGACAAAAACACCCTGTGTTTATTATCGGTGCAGATACTATAAATATCAGAAAACAAATGACGGTTCCCGCTGGTCACTGACCCGATCCGTTTCATCCGGCAAAATTCCGTTTTATATTGAAGATGACACTGGCCGGGTGCTGATTAAACCAAAAGGTGCAATCTTTAATATTCCTATGACCACTCAATCATTTCAGGGCAGTTACATTCCCACCCTCTCAATTCAGTTGCATGATCCCAATACAAAAGTGATGGAAGAAATGATACCGGAAAGAGCAAGATTGTATGTTCTCGGTTCTGCACAGGTTGAAAAACACGGAAAAAAAACACGGGAAATCATCATTGATAAATTACGACGATTAAAACAGAGTCCGAAAACCATGTCCGAATACGATATCAATGGAGACGGTCAGGTTGATGTGGATGAATGGGAAACTGCCCGTAGTGATGTGGAGCGAATGGTTTATGCTGAATCACTGGCAAATGGACCGGGCGAATCAGAATCCGTTGTTATTGAAAAACCCCGGTTCGGGCTGCTGCCGTTTATCATTGCTGATTCGGAAAAAAATCTGATCCGAAAACTCATGTTCCGAACCTGGATATTTCTTGTTGGCGGATTGATTACAATAGGTTGGAGCATATCTTTTTTAGTTAATTTTTTCAAATAGATATAATCTAAATTAAATATAATACTTTAAGTAATTAAACGAGCTTCTTTTCCAAAAAAATTTCAATGAAAATACAGAAAGGAAAAACACATGACGCTTATTATTCTGCTCACGATTCTCGGCATTATTGTTGCGCTGATCACATTCGGCATCATTATTTACAATGGGTTAATCAGCTTAAAACATAACATTGCAAAAGCATGGAGCAATATTGATGTACTCTTAAAACAACGCTATGACGAACTGCCAAAACTTGTCAGTGTGTGTGAAGGATATATGCAGCACGAACAGACGGTTCTTGAAAACGTTACCAGGGCCCGCTCACAGCTGGACACGGCAGGTTCTGAAAAAGAAGTGGTCAATGCCAATAATGCCATCACCTCAGCCCTGCGGTCTTTGTTTGCCGTTGTTGAAAATTATCCGGATCTAAAGGCGGATCGTGCATTTCGTCAACTTCAGGCACGGGTTTCCCAGCTTGAAGATCAAATTGCCGACCGCCGTGAACTTTTTAATGATAGCGTTAACCTGTTTAATATCCGCATTGAACAGTTTCCGGATGTTTTTATTGCGTCGATGATGCGCTTAGATGAAAAAGAATTATGGCAAATTGATCCCGAGCATCGCGAAGATGTTGATATAAAATTCTCCGAACGGGAATAACCAGGATATCTCACATTCTTTTCAATCGGGGCAGTGTACCTATTTCGACAAAAAAAAAGTATACCGCCCCTATTCTGCGTTAAAAACACTATAAATGGTGTTTGTTTATTTTTTTCATGGCATGCGGATTAGCTATTGAATTCTTCAATGGTGAGGGGGGGGTTGGCGGTGCGCACTATATCAATTACTTATATTTAATTCATAATTCAAGACCCGGTACCATTTTCTTCTTGTCACCTGTTTTTGATTCGGATGAATTCCAAGTCCTGTCTAAATCCCTTTTGCCTTTTGCGCTCAAGCCTCCAACCACAAGACCGTAAATATAATTTGCTTGTGTGAAGGAAAAATCAACTTTAAGCGCAAGTCCAAGAGGTATCCCATCAAGTTTTGATGTAAAATAAGAATAGAATATATAAAAACATAGTAAGTGAGCATGAAATAGTATTAAATCATGTGCAGGTGGATCATAATCGAGGGAAAGAATTTCTTTGAAAATATGAATCATTAAATCTTCGTCAATGATTTCACTATCATTTAATAAAAGGTCTGATTTGCTATTTAGATTGCCTGTGGCGTCACTATTTAGCCTTGCAAGGGTTTCAAAATAATGTTGGCCTTTTTTTATAAGCCTGAAAGTGTTTAGTGTATTCAAACAGTAAAAATTCTGACGCCTTCGCCTTCTCTTCCATGAGATCACCAAAAATATCTTGATCATCTCTTATCGTTTCAGAATATTCTTTTAAAAAAGTGAAACATTTTTCATACATACTGCCCGCCTTCCGTCGCGGTTCGGTTTGTGGGTACAGGGCAGGGCAGATGGAAAACTGCCTTTTCAACACCGGGGATCAATCCGGCATTATCCCTGAAAAGATAGTTTTTCTATTGTAACCCCTTTATCAATATCTAAATTCAATTCATTTAACATATTCAATTTTTCAAGTCTGATAATATATTTGATAGCAAAATTTATGGCAGCTTTTATATCTTCAAAAGTTAGCTCCTGACCATGATCAACACAACAAAAAGACTGGCTCCCCATAAGATGACCTGCCGGAAGCTTATAAAGTATATTCCTTGGCGGATTACAACCATCTTGGAAGATTCTTTCAATAGCCTTAGAGTTTTTATGTATCTGTTCGCCTATATCACTAAAGGAATTAAGAATTTCATGAATATTACCAGAGCTATTGCCTCCACAATATTCATGGAAAGCATTCCGAATTTTATCCCTAATATCTTTATTTACTTCTTGTTGACCTTTTAACAGTAAATCGTTTGCATAGCTTACGGCACAACCAACAAAAGCTCCTGCTATCTCTGTATCAGATTCCTGAAATTCGATTGCTTTGGATAATAGGTGTTGATAACTTCGATTTTTAATATATCTAACAGGTGACAAACTATTAATATCTTCACCAAGAACTTTTTTTAAAACTATTTGAATAAATACCTTAGAATTAGCAAAATACTTGATTATATCTTCATATTTGGGGGATTCACCTGAATGTTGCACGTAATTTCTCTTATCATGAAGTGTATCTAAAATTTCGGTTTTCAATGGCAACGCATCTAATTCGATATCATGATTCCCGGATTTTAATTCTTTGTTAACATCACCCCAACATTTCCACATACTATCATTTTTATTAATTTCTTGAGCAAACAGATGGTGATATACAGCCTTTAAAACAGTTTCATTACAATAATCCATAAGAATCAATGCCATGACATAATTATGCTCAGAGAAGGATATTGATTCAATAAAACTTTCAATTTCTTGAAGTATATCCGCTATTCTTATTATTCTATTCAACATTTCTTATTTATCTCATTGATCGTTATTAATTTAATTCCGAATATTGTTATTACTTGTGACCAAATTGTGACCACTATATAAAAAACTAAGGGCAAATATCAAAAAATATCAAATAACGTTAAAATCAGATTCCTTTATATTATTATATCTTACTACACAATGTTACATATTGTCAATAAAATCAAACAGGTTCAGGGTCTAGTGGGCGCACGCTCGTGGGAGTTCGAGTCTCCCCTTCGGCACCACCTTTTTTAAAGCCTTGCAATCCTTTAGGGATATTGCAAGGCTTTTTTTGTTGGGTGCGGTGGGCGTGCGGATTGATGTAAAATTAGATCTCGGTTGTCTATATAAATTAGGTGATCGGGATTAATAACAGACACGACTGTAAACAGGGATTTAAAAACCGGCCAAAAACATCGTAACTTGGTGTCACATCTTGAATTGTGATTTGTTTTCACAAATCAAGATGTGACACTTTGAACATTGTAACCTCTTATTAAGATGTGTTTTTCCACGGACCTAAGACGGCATCTCCATAACTTTTTTGACCGGGTTGCCCTGGCTAATCAACGCGAGCATCTTTTCCATGGACGGCTGAGCGTGATGAAAAAAGTCCTTAAATCCCGGGCAAAGATAATTCAATCCCGGTTCTCCATCGGGTGTGGCGGTAAACCGATGCTTCGGGCATCCGCCCCGGCAGGCAAAAAGCACATCGCAGCAACGGCAGTAGCCGGGAAGAGCAGTTTCCTTTGCCACGCCGAATGCGATCTGTTTTGGTGAGTTCACCATCTCAACAAGGCCGCCTTCCAGAATATTGCCGAGACGAAATGCGGGGTACATGAAATGATCACAGGAATAAATGTCGCCATTGTGCTCCATGATGAGATTTTGTCCGCATCGTCGCGAAATATGGCACATGCCCGGCCTTACCCCTGCCCAGGCCCCCAGGGTCCATTCAAAATTCATCACAAAGATTTCACCGACATCATGGGCAATCCATTCATCATAGATGCGGATTAAAAATTCCCCGTATTGATTGGGTTCAACGCTCCAGGGGGTTACGGCGGTGGATGTTTCCACATGGGTGATGGACGGGGGCACGGCCAGGGGAATTCCCAATTGCCGGGCTTTTGGATCGGCATTTCTTTCGACAATGGGAATAAACTGAATAAATCGGACGTCCGCTTCCCTGAGAAACCGGTAAATTTCCAGAGGATGGTTACCGCTTTTCCGGTTTACAGCAGCCAGAACGTTGACCTCAACCCCTTGTTCCTGCATCATCTTTAGTGCGTTGAATACCTTGTTAAATGTCGGATGTCCGTTCTTATCCTTTCGATAGGCATTATGAACCGCCTCTGGCCCATCCAGGCTCAGGCCCACCAGAAAATTATTTTTTTTCAAAAACGTACACCATTCATCGTCGATTAAAGTGCCATTGGTCTGCAACGAGTTGCTGATTTGCTTTCCAACATTGTATTTTTTCTGCAAAATCAGTGCGCGTTGAAAGAAATCGAGTCCGGCCAAGGTGGGTTCGCCACCCTGCCATTCAAATACAACCGTATTCCCCGGCTGGGATTTTATATATTCCCGGGTGTAGGCCTCAAGAATTTCATCAGACATTCGAAAGGTTTGATCTTCAGAGAAAAATATTTTTTTCTCGCGATAAAAACAATAATCGCAGGCAAGGTTACAAGCAGGTCCGGCGGGCTTGGCCATCAGGTGAAAGCCTGCCGGAAGCGGATGATCAAGCCCGGCTGATTGGTTATGTATGTTTTGATTATGATCCATATCTATAAAATCAGGACATTTTCACCAGACGGAGTCCGATGTCAAAGAGCCTGGTCTCAGGTTTAATCATGAGGCGATTTGCCACCCGGGGAGCAACTTCCGGATCCACCCAGGAACCACCACGAACAATACGATGAGAACCGGTTTCCGGCCCTTGGGGATTGTTTTCGGGGCTTTGGCTATAATAGGTTTCAGAATACCAATCCTGACACCATTCCCAGATGTTACCGGACATATCAAAAAAACCCAGTTCATTGGGACTTTTTCCCCCCACATTGTGGGTCATGGCATAACTGTTTTTGACATACCAGGCCATGTCGTCTATTTCATTGGCTCCGCTGTATATATATCCCTGGCTCTTGATTCCGCCCCGAGCGGCGAACTCCCATTCGGCTTCCGTAGGCAAACGAAATTTGGCGCTGCCTTGATCATTCATCTTTTGGATGAATGCCTGGCAATCATCCCAGCTCACCAATTCCATAGGAAGCCATGCCCCTGAAAAATGAGAAGTAGTGTCGCCCATAACGGATTGCCACTCTTTCTGGGTGACTTCGTATTTGCCGAGCCAGAAACCGTCCACACAAACCTCATGAACCGGAAGCTCATCAGCATCGGCCGCCGCATCATCACTTCCCATTTGATAACAGCCTCCTTCCACCCAAACAAAAACCATGCCCGTGACGGGATCGGTCCACGAGTCACCGTCAAAATCACTGTCGTTGTCGCTGGATTCACCGATAAATGCGGCCTCCTGCTCAGCAAGCGCTGTTTTCAGCTCGGTGTTTTGTGTCCGCAATGCCGCCATGCTCATGCCTGGCACCCGAACATCATCGCGTACCTCCCCGGTGCGGTAATCCAACAGATTGGTCTGTTCAATGGGGTCCGATGTCAGACAATAAAGCTCCCATTCATCTTCCTCAAATCCAGTGGGATCCATATAGCGGACAATTTTCCAGTCGCCGGTGCAAAAGGCCCGGACATGGTTGGGCTGCCGCACCGGCCCATCCGTCAGGGGATATCCTTCTTCAATCCGTTGGTGGACATTCTCCTCAAACAGCAGGAACTGCGTCGGTTTCGGGTCAGGCGGATTGTCACCCCGTTCCGTGATCATGTCATTGGTCATAAAAAAAACGCCATTCCGGGGCTTTCCATCCGATCCGATAATATCGCCGGCGTTTTTTCCTTTTATATGGGAAGACAGGTCGGCACCGGCAAAGGGTTTTACCACAGACGCGCCATGAATGGTTTTCATTGTGTTGCGCACATCAGTTTCATTATATCCGGCCAGGGCCAGCACCGTGGGGGCAAAATCAATGGAGCTTGTGGGTTGGTGGATTTCCCGAATTTTGGATTTATTGTTATTGATTAGGGGCGAAGAGATCACCATGGGTACACGGATGGCCTCTTCATAGGCCTGGTGCCATTTCTGAATCATGCCGCCATGGGCCCCGGTCATCTCACCGTGATCAGAAAGAAAAACGATGATGGTATTGTCCGTCAGATTGTTGTCATCCACGGCCTGAAGCATTTTGCGAATTTGCAGGTCCGCCAGGTACTGGCAGTAAAAATAAAACTGATTGTAGCGCATGGACCATGCTTCGGCGTCTTCCCCCTGGAACTGAAAGGGGAAAGGTGCATAATAGCCCGCCTGTTTCAAACCATAATCCAGACAAGACTCCATGGCCAGCCCGAATTTAAGCGCATATTCTTTCTGGCATTGCGGTTTGTCATCAAGAGATTCCCAATAGGTGGGCGGAAGGGTACTGTTGTTTTGCGGAAACCCGTCCGGATTCAGATTAATCTGATTATTTTCATTAACCCCGCCGTCGCGACTCATGTCTCCCTGGCCGGGAATGGGCACTGCCGGGGGATAATTTTCCCAGGAAACGACGCCTTCATTGGCGAAACCATCGGGTACCTGCCAGTTGACGGGATATGCGCCGCAGTCATGAGGGTTCACCAGGGAACCCACAGCAAACCAAGGTTTTTCAGAAGATTCCGATCCTTTTTCATTCAAAAAGTCAACCACATGGTTTGTGATTTCAACGTCCCGAAAGACCCCCAGATTATCCGCAGAACCACCATGGGGTTCGGGGAATGTTTGCTCCCAGTCGGAAAACCCCCAGGGCTCCAGATAATCCGGCATCTCAGGATCCGATACATGCCATTTGCCGAAATAATGGGTCTGATACCCAACGGATCGAAACCAGTCACCAAGGGTCGGCGTGCCTTCGGGGTCCAGCCAGGGCACATCTCCGACGGATTTAAAAATCCCGTCAGTCTGGTCAACGCCGGTGACACTCGGATACTGGCCGGTCATGATGCAGGTGCGGCTGGGTACACAGGCGGCCGAGGCGGTGTAGTGCTTACGCAAGACAACCGCATTTTGCCGGAGCCGCAGCAGGCCGGGAAAAAATCGGGTATACGGGTTGTCTGAAGAAAGCGCCCTAAAGCCCAGAATTTCTTTCAGGCCTTCGGCCGGTCCCTCGTCGGGGTTATAGCCCTCCGGCGGCGTCTGCATTTGATCCACCATGATCAACAATATGTTGGGCGGGGATTTGGAATTATTATCATCACCATCTGAGTCGCAGCCAGTTAAAGTACTGATTCCTACGATGCCGGAAAGCATGGCGGCGGCGGATAGTTGGGTGGACTGTTGAAGAAATTTCCTGCGTGTAATTTTCATGAGTGTGCTTCCTTTTTTTTGTATTTGTTCTATGGGTAAATAATTTTTCACCGAAACTATTTAACCATCAATATCCGTCTTCCCGGTAGTTGCACTCCCCAGTAGCCTCATTGCAAGACGGGATCTCCGTGGATCGGTCGATCTGGGCATAGGGATCGCCATTTCCATTTTTATCGTGATACTTCGGTGTGTTCAGGTCGATAGAAGGCATATTATTCTTTGCGGGATTTGAAAAGTCTGATACATCACCGATTCGCTCTATAATATTATCTTTGGATACCGTAATGACCATGCGATCAAAAGCCCAGGTCATACGGACAGCATTTTGAGGCGCATCATTTCCCTGATAAACGGTCTCATTGGGAAAATGTGCCTGAACGCTTTCTGTGGCGCATTCCACCGTTTCATCGTCCACTGGAAAATGGCAGGCAATCGTGAGTCGGGGGCGGGGGTTGATCTGGCTGAGAAGATACCCGAAAGCCCCCTGGGGGGTATGGGAACTGTTCTGGACCATCTTTGTATACTCGACAATTCCCTCCCATTCGGGGGTGTCTGACGGTGGTTCTGTAAGGTTCATTCCTTTAAATGACCATACTTCCGCCGGAAGGCTCATTTCATGAATGAAAACGTCCACGCCGTTGCCATCATTTTCAGCCTGGGATACGCTATGATTTTCAGGCTTGGTATCGCCTGTGTAAATCATTGACAGGACTTTTCCGTCTGGTGAAGTCCATTCGAGCTTGTAACCCATGGAACCCTTCCGGGCATGGATAACCGGAAAGTGGGTAATCTTAACGCCGGTTTTCGCATTGTTATAGGCAATATTGTCATCCGGTTTTTTCCCATATTTTTTCCAATTCAATTCAATGGGAATCATGGCATAGGCATCATTATTATGATCGCCTCCTCCGGGGCTGGGCTTGTGCGGTAACCCCCAGCTTTCCTTGGTAGGAGGAACATAGTCGGAATAAGATGTTGAAATAAAGCTGAAACTTTCCGTGTGCCACCGGCAGGCTTTGCGGAGATGCCGGCAGAATGCCTTGACACCGTCGTCATAATGGCCTCCTCGGGGGGATTTCACGCCCGAATTTTTCGGCCCCCAGACAAACAGTGGCGACTTGCGGTCTGCGGACGGCCCAAAGCAGTAAATATGAGTCAGATCGCTCATATGATCGCCGTGTAAATGCGTCAGAAAAATTTTATCCATTCGGCCAAGCGATACATTCATGGCATTGTAATTGCCCCAGACTCCGGAGCCGCAGTCAAAAACAAACTGATCTACGGGCATTTGCTTATCCTTGTCCCAGCCCACCTCCACAAAAATGCTCATCATTTGTTGGACCCGACGTGAATTCGGTGGAACAGATGAGCCCATAAACGTGATTCGCATTTCATTTTCGTCTAATTTTGAGATGGTGGTATCTGTTGAAGTATCGACCGGATAGAACGCGTCAAGATCCCCAAGATAAGAATAATGCTGCGTTTTGTCGAAATTTCCCCAGTTGCATGCCGGGCCATCAGGACATTGGCTCTGGCAATCGTCGTCTGCAAGTGCCTTGCCGACTTCCTGGCTGATCATGACTCCTCCGATAACCAACCCACCCAAAACTTTCCCTGAAAGTTTCAAAGCTTCCCGTCTAGTGACAGAAGGCATTCCTTTTTTTTTAACATTTTCTTCGTTTTCCATTTTTTCCACTCCTTTAATTTTTTTAATATTGTTTTGCTTTTCGCTTGTGTAACGGCTTATTGCCCTCCGACAATTGATAGTCGCGGATTTTCGATGCCAACAGGTCCGGATTGATTCCCAACATCCGCGCAGCCTTGGCCCGGTTCCATCGCGTTAGTTCGAGTATATTGGAAATATGTCCCTGTTCGAAGCGCTTCATGGCCTGTCGTAAATTATAGGGATGGGCGTCCGTTGACCCGCCTTTGCTTCCCGTCTGTTTTTTCTGAAACATGGGGTGTCCCATTTAAATAGTGGATAATTTTTAAACCCTGTGAGTGCGAAGTAGTTTGTCATGCAAAAACACAGCCAACATTAAAAACAGAACGGATTATCTGATTGAAAATTAAATATCCTTCTGATTTTAAATAGTATTTAATTTTGGAGGGTCTTGCAGAAAAAGGAGAGGAAATACAAGCGGGGGTGAAAAGGACTTTTAAGATGGCAAAAATTCTCAGTTTTGAGAATAGATAAGGAGCGACTTCTTATTGCAATATTTTGATATAATTTGGTTTTTCTATCTTTCTCAAAAATGAGAAATCGTTTTTCATTTTTGGGAGACGTTTAGCCGCCGGGGATTCGGATATTTTGCTAATTTATTGATTTTTTAGGCAGGTCCGAGGTATTTCAGAATGGTGTTGAATTGAAACCGCTTGACCAATCCAATCAGATGACCTGCAAAAGGCTCAGCTTCGGGGTCCTGTTTGCATAATTGCGTCAGTTCCTCCAAAATTTCCGTATATGCGCCGATGGTAGCAAGATTTCGAAGCTTTTTTAAGTCCGCAGATGAAGGAATAAGAATTTTATCGTCAGTCGCATCCATGATTTCAGCAGCCTCGTAAATCCATTCCAGCTTGAGGTGCCGGCCTAAAATTTCAAGCAGCTGATCTGTTTGGAGTGGTTTGGTGATTACTGCATCACAGCCGATATCCGCCATGAGGCTTTCAGCATGAATGGCTGCATTGGCTGTCATGATGATAATTTTCAGATGCCTGAGTGATGGAATGCGCCGCATCCGCCGGGTGGTTTCAAATCCGTCGAGCACAGGCATCATGAGATCCATCAAGACAAGGTCGGGGATTTCTTTTTCCGTCCACGCAAGGGCATCCTGACCGTCTTTGGTTTCCGAAACCAAAAAGCCCAGCGATTCCAGACTGTGGCGCAGCATTAACCGGCTATCATCATGATCATCCACGATAAGGAGGTGCGGCGGTTTGCCACGGATACCGGCAATTGCCCGATGTTCTGCGGGAAGTGATATCGTTGTGCTTGCCGTTTCCGGTAAATTCAGCGTAAACCAGAAGGTGCTCCCGACACCAACAGTGCTTCTGACATGTAGCTCAGTGCCCATTAATCTCAGCAATGACCGACTGATTGCCAGCCCCAGGCCGATGCCCTCGGAATTTTTCCCGGCTTCCCTGAATTGTGCAAAAGGGGTAAAAATCTCCTCAATCTGATCTTCGGCAATGCCGGGACCGGTATCCTGAATGGAAAACCGCAGCGTATTTTCCCTGTCTTTGACTACCGCCAAATGCACGCTGCCCTGCTGAGTAAACTTTACGGCATTTCCCAGCAAGTTGAGCATTATCTGACGCAATCGATTGACATCCCCAAGGACCACCACCGCTATATCGGGAGACAGTTTCCACTTAAAATCCAATCCTTTTTCATTGGCGCGCAGGCAAATCATATCCGCCAATATCTCCAGTTGTTCCGGCAGGGAAAACGGCGACAGGACCAGTTCGATTTTTTGTGCCTCGATTTTCGCCAGATCCAGCAACTCCTCAATGAGCTGAAAAAGCTGCTGGCCACTATGTTCAATGGTTTTCAGGCCGGTGTATTCCATGGAATTTTTTGATGTTTTCCGTTTCAGCAATTGAGCATAGCCCAAAATGGCATTCAAAGGCGTGCGAAGTTCATGGCTCATCATGGAAAGAAACCGGGTTTTGGCTTGGTTGGCCGCTTCGGCCTGTTCCTTTGCATGCTGAAGCTGTTCCTCGGTTTCCTGATGCTCATGAATTTCTTTTTGTAATTGTTTTGTTCGCTCCCGTACATTTTTTTCAAGTGAAATATTTTGCTTCTTGATGAATGATTCCATGTTTTTTGAGGCTTTAAGAAATCGGTTCTGGGCAGTGTCTTTTTCCTGCTGTAAGTTCTGTATACGATCTGCCAGGGCGAATGAGAAAAACAATCCGGTCAATATGATGCCGAAACGATATCCATACTCTGTCAGAGAAAAACTCGGCATTATGCCCAATCGTATCAGGGCAAATGGTATAAATGTCATTGCGGTCATTAGCCAGGCCAGAAAAAAATAGCGTGCCGGTTGATACCCCCGACGCCAAATCAGATAATTGATGCCCGTAAAAAACAGGCTGTTGACAAGGCGAAGCGGCATTGCAACCCGGGCCAGTCCGCTGTAATGGATAAAAGGCGAGAGTATTATGAGCACACCCCAAATCACAATAAACCCGACAATCATCCAATGCCCGATCGGTGCGCGTTTTCGGGTATCCAGAAAAGAAATGGCAAACATCATTCCCAGGATGGAAACCACGGGGAAAAAAAGAATAAGCGCACGGTCGGTCCAATACGGCGAATTCGGCCAAAAATATTGCCCGGCAAATCCTTCATAACTGATTTGTCCTAGGAGCATGCATAATAAGGTTCCCACGTAAAAGCCGTAGTTGCGTTCCTTCAGTGCCAGCCAGAGGAACAGGTTATATGCAATCAGCACCAGGAGCGACCCATATATGACTCCCATCATTAACAATTCGCGTTGGCTATAACGTGTAAATCCATCCGAAGACCAGAGGGTCATCGGAAACGTCATGGCCCAGTTATTTTGAAAACGAAGGAAAACGGTTTGATCGGTTTCCGGTGGCAGGCAGAGACTAAACACAAAACGATGATAGGGGATATCGCGGGAGGCAAAACGATGGCGTGTACCGGTGTGAATGACATCAAATCCGTTCTCATGGATACTGGGGCGATAGTATTCCACCTGCTGCATGTTGGGAAATTCCAGAACCAGACGCCATTCTCCGGTTCGGGAGGCCTGATTACGAAAATGAATACGAACCCAATAAACAGATTCCGTAAAACCGAAAACAGGCACATGGGTCCGGCTACGGACGAATCGGGCCGATATTTCCGACGATGTGACGTCATCGATGGACAGGTTGCCGGCCGGGTCTTCCAGATATTCCAGCATTTGACCCAGGGGATAATTGTCCTGCGCATCGGTCAGAACAACCGACGGCTGGGCAAAGGCCAGGGCCGGATATCCGGTCACAATCAGGAGAAACAGCCAGATTCGAGTCACAGTTACAATCCGTATTTCTGGATTTTTCGGTAAAGAGTGGCCAATGGGACCTGCAGCCATTCGGATGCTTTGACACGATTGCCATTGACGCGGCTCAGGGCATCCTTGATGACCAGACATTCCAATTCCGATATCTTTTCACTTAAAGACGCCTTGAAAGAAAATGGCTCCGATGCAGCCTCGGGAGAATACGGTGAGTTCAGTTCGACTTCATCCATTGCGACATATCGCCGGATTTCATTGGCCAGCTCCCGGACATTGCCCGGCCATTCATACTCCCTGAATCGTTCTTGAATACCATCCGGTAATGCTCTCCGGGTGTCGCCTTCCGGATTCAGGCCATGAAGAAAATGTTCGATCAAAAGCGGCAGGTCCTCCTTATGTTGACGCAGCGGCGGCATATGTATCGAGATCACATGCAAACGATGAAATAAATCCTCGCGAAAGCGTCCTTCTGCAACCATTTCGTGAAGGGACTGATTGGTGGCGGCAATAATCCGCACATCCGCGATCTTCGACCTGGTATCCCCGACAGGTGTATATTCCCCGTTATTTAACACCCGAAGAAGCTTGGCTTGCATGGCCGGCCCCAATTCGCTGATTTCATCCAGAAACAAAACCCCTTCTTTTGCCTGATCAAAATACCCCGGTTCATCCCGTGTTGCGCCGGTAAAAGCCCCTTTTCGATACCCGAAAAATTGTGATTCAAACAGCGGCTCCTGAATAGCGGCGCAATTAACTGGAATGAAGACCCGGGTATACTTTTCGCTCAACTGCCAGATGGTCCGGGCAGCGAGTTCCTTACCGACGCCGGTTTCGCCATATATAATTGCCGGTGCATCCGTAATAGCAGCTTTTAACAGGCGTTCGTATACCTTTTGCATGGCCGGCCCCTGTCCGATCAGCTCACCTAAATGATCCCGTTCACTGAGGGATGCTTTCAGGATGACATTTTCCGATGTTAACTGCCGGGCCTCCTGTTCCAGGGTTTTACGCCATGTAATATCACGTAGGGCCGTCACCTGGAGATTTCGGTTTTGATAACGGATGGGACGGTTCTGGAGTTCCAATGGAATGACGGTCCCATCTTTTCGCAGGCCCTGAATCTCATAAACCTGCTCCTCCTCAGAAATCATCAGTTCGTCTATGAGCGAACGGTATTCCGGTGTCAATAAGTCAAATACATTGTGTTTCAGCAATTCCTTTCGGGAAAATCCGAACATACGTTCCAGTGACTGGTTTACCTCTACAATGTATCCCTTGTCGTGCAACAGAATTCCTTCGAAGGTAGCGTTGGACAACCCTTTAAACCGCTCTTTTTCCTCTTTAAGGGAGCGTTGCAGTTGTCGGATGGTCAGGTGGGTTTTGATCCTGGCAAGGACTTCTTCCAGTTGAAACGGTTTGGTGATATAATCTGCCCCTCCGGCCTGAAACCCTTCAATCTTTCCGCCCAGTTCCGTGATTCCGGTTGTAAACAAAACCGGTATATTACACAGATTTGTATCCTGTTTCATTTGCCGGCAGATTTCAAATCCATCCATATCCGGGAGCCTTACATCCAGAAGGATGATATCAGGTTGTATCTGTGTCAGGATTTTAAAGGTTTCTTTACCGTTCTGGGAAACCAGAAGGCTGTATCCTTTGAATTGGAGCTCCGTAAATAAAGCACTCAACTGTTCAGGGTGGTCATCCACCACAAGGATGGTTGGTTTTGTAAGATGATGTTCAGACTCCACGGCAGATCCGTCTCTCTTTTGCGCCAGTCCAAGATATTGCAGGATGGCGTCGAATTGAAACTATAAACCGGTATCCTGCAAGAATTGGTATCACATCTTGAATTGTGATTTATTTTCACAAATCAAGATGTGAACACTTTGAACATTTCAATATTTATATCCAGTACTTATTCAAACTGTTGTTTAAATGACAGGAACTGATTCTTCAGGTCATCGAGCGCTTCTTCCAGATCACTGACTTTTTTTTCTAACGCTTCAACCCTTTCTGCACTTACCCTCGGCACCCGGCTGACCGGCACTCTGACTGTCGGCTGATAAATTTCTTCAGACTGTTCCGGTGTACAAAATAAATGAATATATCGGTTTTCTTTATGCCCGGAAAGGCGGGGAAGCATCACGGCAAACGGCCCATTCTCATGTACCATTAATTTTTTTAATGTCTGTTCAATGACAATCAGTCCGTGGGATTCAATTAAACGGGTGGTTCTCGTATTTAACTCCCCAAGTGTCTGTGGGCCTCTTAAAAACAGCTCACACAAAACCGATAACTCCCGTTCCGTGCATCTGGTTTTCTCCACCATGTTATGTTCATATTTAGCCGTCCGGCTGCCATGGGTCATAATCTGCCAAACCAGGTGCTGATTTCTCAGGGACTTGAGCGACTGCTCGACGTCGCCCTGATCAAGATGCATGACCGGTTCCCGATTATTCTTTTGATTACAGGCATGGGTCAATGCATTTAACGTCATGGGGTAATAATCAGGGGTTGCCATTTGCTTTTCAATGAGAACGCCTAAAATACGGAGCTCGGCAGCGTTTAATTCAATTTCCATTATATATAACTCCATTTATAAAATCAAGGGGCATAACAAAGTAGACCATCGCTCCGACAATTGCAACGAGTGATTTCCAGGGGAATCTGGTGTCACATCTTGAGTTAAATCATTGGTTGACATGTTAAATGAGAAGA
>CAZQLG010000019.1:0-4215 GCA_964594105.1 uncultured Desulfococcus sp.
TCATCACTCAGGATTTGCGCGCCTTGCCAGTTTTATGAGATTGGTGGAACTTTTTTCTTTGCCATCGGAATCCGGCTTTTTACGTGTTTGTCAGTCGTTGGGAATATGAAAATACCATAATTTTTTTAAAAAAATTCTTTCTACAGCAAGCAACAGCCCTTGACTTGGATATTGCCTTCTGGTAAATCCCCTCAAAAAAACATTCAAATATAAAGGAATTCAAAAAATGGAAAGAACATTATCAATTATTAAACCTGACGGTGTTGGCCGTGGCTTGATCGGTGACGTGATTAAACGGTTTGAAACAAACGACATTAAAATTATTGCAATGAAAATGGTGCACCTGACTCAGGCGGATGCGGAAAAATTTTATGCAGTTCATAAAGAACGCCCTTTTTTTGCCAGCCTAACGGAATTTATGACATCCGGACCGATTGTTCCTATGATCCTTGAGGGTGAAAATGTTATTGAAAAAAACAGGACCCTGATGGGGGCGACCAATTACAAAGAAGCTGCCGAAGGTACTATCCGCCGGGATTTTGCCACCGACATTGAAAAAAATATCGTTCATGGTTCGGATGCTCCCGAAACCGCAGTCGATGAAATCGCATTTTTCTTTAATCAGTTTGAAATGAATGACCGATAAACTATATTTAAAGATTAATTCGCTGAAAAAAATTCCGTGATTAATTCCTCAGATGGCTCAGTTAAAAGCCAGATTCCGACGGCAAAGTATAAAAGGCCACCAGTCTTATGTAATTGGCAAGGCGCGCAAAGCCTTCGTAATGATAAGTACTTTTCGTACTTTGAAGCAGCGAAGGCTGAAGCGCAACGCAGAATTTGGCCTTTTTACGAAGCCGTCAGTCTGTGCTTTTTAGTACCGCAAGAAACGCAGACTGCGGAATCATAACCTCTCCAACCATCTTCATACGTTTTTTACCCTTTTTCTGTTTTTCAAGCAATTTTCGTTTTCGGGATATATCGCCACCATAACACTTTGCCGTCACATCCTTACGATATGCATTAATGGTTTTTCGGGCGATAATCTGGGCACCGATTGCCCCCTGCAATGCAATCTTGAACATCTGGCGCGGAATCTCATCTTTTAGTTTTTCGGTAGCAAACTTTGCCCGCTGCACAGCTTTGTCTTTATGGACCAGTTGTGAAAGCGCATCCACCCGGTCTCCATTAACGAGAATATCCACCCGGACCAGTTCTGAATCCCGGTAATCAAGCATATCATAATCAAACGACCCGTAACCCTGAGTAACGGTTTTCAGCTTATCGTAAAAATCATACACGACTTCAGCCAGGGGCAGCTCAAAAATCATTTCCATGCGGTTGCTGGAAAAATATTGATAATCCGTATTAATGCCGCGTCGTTCAAGAGCCAGATTCATCACATGCCCCATATACCTGTCCGGAATAATGATCGACGCTTTAATATAAGGTTCTTTTGTGTTGGCAATTTTAGTCGGTTCCGGATAAAGTGCCGGATTATCGATCATTAAATTGGTTCCGTCGTTCATTTCAATTTCATATTCAACCGACGGCGCCGTAATAATCAAAGACAGACCGTACTCCCTTTCAAGACGCTCCTGAACCACTTCTAAATGCAGCAATCCTAAAAAACCGCACCGAAATCCAAACCCGAGAGCGGCAGAAGAATCTTTCTGAAACACCAGTGACGCATCGTTGAGCTTTAGTTTTTCCATGGCCAATACCAGTTCCGGATAATCATCCGTAGAAACCGGATAAATGGAAGAAAAGACCACCGGCTGTGTCTCTTTAAAACCTGGCAGACGTTTAGCGCATGGATTATTTTTCAATGTAATGGTGTCGCCGCATTTGGTGTCGCTGACTGTTTTAATCCCGGCAATCACATACCCGACTTCCCCGGCAGACAGCTCCTTTTTGGGGACACGGACAATCTGGAAAATGCCGATCTCTTCCACAGTATAATGTGCGTTATTTGACATGAACATAATTTCATCGCCGGTTTTAAGTCTTCCCTGCACAACCCGGAGATGGATAACGGTACCCCGATACGGATCATAATGGGAATCAAAAATCAGTGCTTCAAGGGGCGCATCTGGATCACCTTTTGGCGGTGGAAGATGTTTCACGACGGTTTCAAGGATTTCATCAATGCCAATGCCTTCTTTTGCAGAGCACAGAATTGCCGTCTCTGAATCAAGGCCTAAATCTTCATCAATCTGATTGCGGACCATTTCAATTTCAGCAGACGGCAGGTCAATTTTATTGATAACCGGAATGATTTCAAGGTCATGATCTACAGCCAGGTAAAGATTTGCAATGGTCTGGGCTTCCACTCCCTGACTGGCATCAACGAGCAGTAAAGCGCCTTCGCAAGAAGCCAGCGCTCTTGACACCTCATAGCTGAAATCCACATGACCGGGCGTGTCGATTAAATTTAAATGATACAACTGACCATCATTTGCTTTATATGGCAGACACACGGTCTGGCTCTTAATGGTGATCCCTCTTTCCCGTTCAATGTCCATGGTATCGAGCATTTGATTTTTAAAATCCCGGGCTGAAACCAGGTCGGTTGTCTGAATCAAGCGGTCTGCAAGGGTTGATTTGCCATGATCGATATGTGCAATAATACTGAAATTTCTAATATTTTTCATACTATTTTATTTAACTCGTATAATTAATTGATAATTTATTGAACAAAAGGAACCATAACAAAAGTAATTTGACATAATTAAATTTTTTATGTTATTTAATCTACTTATAATATCTAAATTAAATATCTTTATAAAAACAGTGATAATTATCAAGCCTTAAAAAACATGTCAATAACAGTAATATAATTACCAACCCACAAAAAGCATTTCTTAAAAAAAATGACCGCCAAAATCTTAATCGTTGACGATGATCATACAATTAGAAATTCCATACAGGAATTTTTGACCACCTTGAAATTTGAGACGTATTCTGCTGACAGTGCAGAAAACGCCTTGACATTTTTAGAAACCCGTCATGTTGATGTCATCATCACCGATATTATCATGAACGGCATGGATGGCCTGGAAATGACAAAAGTCATCAAGGACAACTATGATACAGATATCATTGTTATTACGGGTTATACCGGCAATTATTCCTATGAAGAGGCCATCAATAAAGGGGCTGATGATTTTATTTTCAAACCAGTAAGATTTGAAGAACTTTTGCTTCGTTTGAAAAGAGTATTACGGGAACGCACCCTCACCCAGGAACGTACCTTGATGCTTGAACGGCTTAAAAAGCTTGCGATCACGGATAACTTAACAAAACTTTTTAATTCCAGACATTTTTATTCTCAGCTGGAAAATGAAATCAGCCGGTTTTCCCGATATCAGCGGCCGCTCTCTCTTCTCCTGATCGATGTGGACCACTTCAAGGAATTTAATGATACCCATGGTCACCTTGAAGGCGATAAGGTGCTTTATCATATTGCCAAAAAAATTACGTCCTGTCTGCGAACAATGGATACCGCCTATCGCTATGGCGGGGAAGAGTTTACGGTTATTTTGCCTGAAACAACCTGTAGCTCGGCAATGTCCGTTTCAGAGCGTATCAATGAAGCCGTTAAAAATGAGCTTTTTAATGGGGAAGAAAAAAAAGATATGTCCGTCAGTATCGGCGTAACAGAATATCTGCCCGGCGAACAAGTGACTGAATTTGTCCGTCGAGCGGACAAGGCCATGTATATGGCAAAAGAAGGCGGTCGAGACCGAACCACGCTTCTGCTCCCTTAACTTTCTTACCATGGCTGCTGAATCCTGACTTTTAACAATAAATCTTTTGGTTGACCGTCTTCCATCTCTTTCCCGATCCCCTTTAATCTGAGAACCATCTTATCTCTTGCCCCTGGCGGAATCGTCACGTTAAAAAACCGGTTATGAAATCCCCACGGGATATTGATCGTCTTTTTTGCACCGGCAGCCGCCTCATAGGGTGTTATATGAATTTCTTCATATAAGTCCTGATTTTGTTTCAGATTAGACCCCTTGATAAACTGAAATCGCGGTGTTGTTTTTTTTTTAAACGAAGCAGATTTTAAAATGCCGGCAATACTCGTTTCCGGCAGCACCGTAAAGAACTTCAAGCTCACAATTCCAAAAACAAATCCACCGACATGCGCCCACCAGGCAATGCCGCCGGCCATCCCGCTGCTGAAAGCCGCATTAAAAACCTGCATGA